>CAXTXZ010000030.1:9293-14505 GCA_964248015.1 uncultured Rhodopila sp.
GGTGCCTCGCCCCGTGCGCAAGGAGCGGGCGGCGGCGTTGCGGCGCGCGGGGGCTGGGGGCGTGCCGGTCGTTGCGGCGGCTCCGGGCGAGCCGGTGGACGCGTTGATCGAGCGCTGGCGGCGGGACGGGATCGACTGGGTGATCGCCATCGAGCGCTGCGGGCCGTCGCCGGACGGCACGCCAAGGAACATGCGAGGCCGCGACCTGTCGGACTATACGGCTCCGCTGGACCGGCTGTTCGGCGCGGGTCCCTGGCGAACGATCGGCATCGGCGACGGCGGCAACGAGCTTGGCATGGGGTCGGTGCCGCGGGCGCTGATCGCCCGGCATGTGAAGCAGGGCGAGACGATCGGCTGCGTGGCGCCGGCGGATTGCCTGATCGCCGCCGGCGTGTCGCACTGGGGGGTTTACGGGCTGCTGGCCGCGCTTGCGTTGCTGCGCCCGGCCTGGGCGGCGGCGATGCGGGCGGCGCTTGACCCGGCGCTGGACCTGGCCGTTGTCGAGGCGATGGTGCGCGACGGCCCGGCCGTCGATGGGGTGATGCTGCGACGGACGGCCTCGATTGACGCGCAGGGCATGGGCGTGCATCGCGCCATGTTGGAGACGCTGCTAAGCCTCCGATAGGCAATTTGGGCCACAAGGCCTGAGGTGATGGTCCTGGAATGATGCCAGCCGGTAGCTGCGTTGACGGGTAGGCACGCGGGGCGGGCGGACGGCGGCGCCAAATCAAGGCTTCCATGACGGTCGACGTGAACGCCGGCTGATATGGGACAAATCCCCTGTCATTGGTGTTGTGGCCGCTATGGCGGATCGCCGGAGGGCCGAAACGGCCCGAGGCGTGAATCTGCTTGGAAAACAACAAACTACAGCGCATCGCAGTCCAGTTGGGACTGCGATGCGCTATAGGCGTCCGGACTGGGCATGGCTTCCAAATCAAGTTATTGCGTGTCAATTGCGAATAAGTCGCACTCCTATTGCCAATGCGAGCGATTCTCATCTAAAGGAGGGCGCCACCGCTAGGGAGTTGTTGGCTTGTTGCATTTGGATCGCTCGGCCGAAGGTTGGACGCCTCGTCTGTCCGCCTGTCATGGCCTGATGACCGTCGCTCTCATTGGCGCATGGGCCGTGGCGTCCTATCCGGCCCTCGCGGCGCCGCCGCCCCTGTCGGCGCCAATCTCCTCCGAGGACGCCACGACCGGCTCCCCCCTCGCCTTGACCGGCCTGCTCGGCAACCTGGAGCGGACCAACTTCCTGCTGGGCGACATGTTTGGCCTGCGCGGCGCGCTCAGCCGCTATGGCATCTCGATCGCGTTGCAGGAGACCAGCGAGGTTCTGGGCAACGTCACCGGCGGCATCCGGCGTGGCGCGGACTATGATGGCTTGACCCAGATGATCGTGCAGTTGGACACGCAGCGCGCCTTTGGCTGGTATGGCGGCCTGTTCAACGTCAGCGCCTTGCAGATCCACGGCCGCAACCTCAGCGCCGACAACCTGGGCAGCCTGCAAACGGCGAGCGGCATCGAGGCCAACCGGGCCACGCGGCTGTGGGAGCTTTGGTACGACCAGAAATTCCTGGCCGAGGACCGGCTGGACATCAGGGTTGGCCAGCAGAGCGCGGACCAGGAGTTCATCGTCAACCCGAACGGCGCCTACTTCGTCAACACGATGTTCGGCTGGCCGGTCGTGCCTTCCTACGACCTGCCGGGCGGCGGCCCGGCCTACCCGCTCTCCGCTCCCGCCATCCGCCTCCGTTACAAGCCCAACAATGCCGTCTCCATGCTGCTCGGCCTGTTCAGCGGCAGTCCGGCCAACGACAGCCAGGGCGACCCGCAGCAGTCCAACGGTTCCGGGACCACCTTCCCATTCCACCGCGGCGCGTTGGTCATCGCCGAGTTGCAATTCGCCTATCCAGCCCTCGGCAGCATGGTCGAGCCGGACGCAGGGGCGCCGCTTGGCCACATCTACCGGATCGGCGCCTGGTTCGATTCAAAATCGTTCGACGATCTGCGGTACGACAACGCCGGCCAGTCATTGGCCTCGCCGAGCAGCGCCGGCGTGCCGCTGGCGCATCATGGCAACACCTCGTTCTATGCCGTCGCCGACCAGATGGTTTGGCGCCAGTCGGACAACCCCAACCGCTCCGTCAGCGTGTTCGGCCGGATCATGGGCACGCCACAGGGCGGCCGCAACCTGATCGATTACAGCTTCAACGGCGGCGTGGTCTATCACTATCCGTTTGACGGACGGCCCGACGACACCGTCGGCCTCGGCTTCGGCTACGCGCATGTCAGCCCCCGCGCCTCAGGCTACGACCGCGACGCCGCTGCCTATAACCTCAACGTCAGCCCGGGCTATTACCTGCCGATCCGCGGAAGCGAGACGTTTGTCGAGGCGACATACCAGTACCAGGCACGCCCCTGGTGGCAGTTGCAGCCAGACGTGCAATACGTTTTCCACCCTGGCGGTGGCATCGAGAACCCTGCCAAGCCCGGTGAGCGCGTGAAGAACGAACTCGTGCTCGGCCTGCGCACCAACATCCTGTTCTGAAGGAGGACTCATGCCGACCATCCGCCACGTGCTCCTCGGTCTCGTCTGCGCCGCCTCATTCGTCTCCGCCGCCGGGGCGGACAGCCCGCGTGGCTTCCTTGAGACGATTCATCATCACAGGACGCTGACGTCGACCGTCACCGAGAACGGCGACTTGAATCCCTACGCTGTCGTGGTGGCTCCGGTTTCGGCCGGCAAAGTCGCGAAGGACGACGTGCTGGTCGACAACTTCAACAACATCTCGAACCTTCAGGGGACCGGCACGACGATCGTCGGCTACCGTCCGTCAGCCGAGCAGACCTACCTGTTCGCGCGCCTGCCGCAGTCGCTGCCGCAATGTCCCGGCGGCGTCGGCCTCAGCACCGCCATGGCCATGCTGAAGACGGGCTGGGTGATCGTCGGCAGCACCCCGAGCCGCGACGGGACGACCGCGACCAAGGGGGACGGCTGCGTGCTGGTGCTCGACCCTGATGGCTCGCTGGCCGCCGCCTGGTCGGGACCGACCATCAATGATCCCTGGGGCAACATGGCGGTCGTCGACAATGGCGCCACGGCGACGCTGTTCATCAGCATGGCCGGGTTTGGCCTGCAGGGGCCGAGAGTGGTGGACCCGCAGACGCATCTGCCCGTCGTCATGCGCAAGGCGACGGTGCTGCGGCTCCAGTTGTCCGTCCCCGCCGGCAAGCCGCCGGTGATGACAGGCCAGACGGTGATCGCCAACGGCTTCGCCCACCGCGCCGACCTCGACAACTTCCTGCTTGGCCCGACCGGACTCGCGCTGTCGCCCGATGGCACGCTGTACGTCACGGACGGCCTGGACAACGTCATCACCGCGATCCCCAACGCGACCACGCGCACCGACAGCGCCGGCACGGGCAAGGCGGTCACGCAAGGCGGCCTGCTGTCCTGGCCGCTCGCCATGACCTGGTCGCCAGAGGGCCACCTGCTGGTCTGCAACGGCAAGGACGGGCGGCTGGTCGAGGTTGACCCGGTTTCCGGCAAGCAGGTCTACGCGCAGTGGATCAACACCGACCAGGCGCAGTCCCCGCCGGGCAACGGCGACCTGTTCGGCATTGCCATGACACCAGACAACAAGGGGTTCTACTACGTCATGGACGACACCAACACGCTGATGCGGGGCGGACAATGAAGGGCTTTGGCCGCCGCAACGTCCTGGGCGCCGCCGTCGGGCTGGCCGGCGCCGCCAGTGGCGCCGCCCTTTCGGACGCCCAGAACCTGCCCGACCCGCCGGCGCTGCCCCAGACCACGGCGCTGCCGCCCGACCGGACGCTGCCGTTCCACGGCCCGAACCAGAACGGCATCGTGACGCCGATGCAGGCGCACACCACCTTCGCCGCCTTCGATCTTGTGGCGGACAAGGTTGCCGATGTCGCCGCCCTCATGCAGGCCTGGACAGACGCGGCGGCTAAACTGACCCAAGGCCTGCCGCTCGCCGCCAGCGACGACCCAGCCGCCATGCCGGGCGATTCCGGCGAGGCCGGGGACCTGCCGCCGAGCCGCCTTACGCTCACCTTCGGTTTTGGGCCGGGCCTGTTCACGGCTGATGGCGCCGACCGCTACGGCCTGGCGAAACACCGTCCCGAAGCTTTCGTCGATCTGCCGAAATTCGTCGGCGACCAGTTGGTTCCCGAACGGACGGGCGGCGACCTGTCTGCCCAGGTCTGCGGCGACGACAAGCAAGCCGTCTTCCACGCCATGCGCGCCGTCATGCGCGTTGCCGCCGGAGTAGCGCAGGTGCGCTGGGTGCAGTCAGGCTTCCTGCCCGGCAGCGCCCCGAACGCGACGCCGCGCAACCTGATGGGTTTCAAGGACGGCACGGCCAACCTCGATGTGCATGATCCCGATGTGGTCGCGCGGCACCTTTGGGTGGGGGAGGAAGGTGCCTGGATGCGCGGCGGCAGCTACGTGGTCGCCCGTCCGACCCGCATCGCGATCGAGCACTGGGACCGCATGAAGCTGGCCTTCCAGGAGCAGACGATGGGGCGCGAGAAGGCATCCGGCGCCGCGATCGGCGCCACTGAGGAGTTCGCTGCCTCCGACCTCGACGCGGCCGATGGCGACGGCAACCCGGTGATCGCCGAGAACGCGCATATCCGCCTTGCCTCGCCCAATACCAATGGCGGGGCGCAGATCCTGCGGCGCAGCTACTCCTATGACAACGGCGTCAGCATGATCGCGGAGCGCTGGCCACCCTGGCGTCACCAGATGGAACTTGACGCTGGCCTGCTGTTCGTCTGCTACCAGCGGGACCCGCGCGCGGGCTTCATCCGCATCTTCAACCGCATGTCCAAGTTCGACATGATGAACCAGTTCGTCACGCCCATTGGCGGCGGCCTGTTTGCCTGCCCCGGCGGCGGGGTGCCCGGTCTCTACCTGGGCCAGGGTCTGTTCGAGGCTTAGGCCGGCAAAACAACGAACCAAACCACTGTCAGGCCGCACGGCCAGCGTGGCAGTGGTTCGGCGCCGGAGACCGTCGTTGCCTGTCGCGCAGGCAAACCGGCCGCGACGGCTGCGTCATGATGGCACGAAGACCGAAAGCGCTCCCTGACCAGGCCAGAAGCTGATCAGCCGCGTGCCTGGAATGGCCTCCCCAGCATGGCTGGCCGGTGCAGCCGGATGCGCCTGGCATCGCGCGAGATCAGC
>CAXTXZ010000031.1:0-14480 GCA_964248015.1 uncultured Rhodopila sp.
TGCTCGGATTTGGGGTTTTGCCGCAGGTCGGCCCGCGCTAATTGTGGCACCGCAGGCGGCGGAACGAGTTCCAGTGCGCTCCCGGCTAGTGGCGGTAATGAAAGAGCCAGCGTCGCATTCTCTGCCTCCGCTTCGGCACGTTCATCCGCCGTCGGGGGCGGAATATTGTCGGAAAGCAGTCCTCCTCCCTCGCGCAGAAGACGCTGGACCCCCTTGATTGTATAACCCTGTGTGTAAAGCAAATCGGCGATGCGCCGCAGCAGGTCAATATCGTCCGGCCGGTAGTAGCGCCGTCCTCCGCCACGCTTCAGCGGCTTTACTTGTGGGAACTTCGTCTCCCAAAATCGAAGAACATGCTGAGGAATGTGCAGGTCGTCGGCGACTTCGCTGATCGTGCGAAAGGCATTCGGCGCCTTCTTGGAACGCATTCGGACAACTGGATCATTCTCGTTGCCTTTGTTCTCGGCGCTCACCGGCGAGACCATAAGCTATAGCCCCAAGGGACGTCCAAAAAATGGAAGCAGTGGCAATGCTTGCGGTTGGCTTGATAATCGTATCGCGGCCCAAAGCGTCCTGAAGGCCAGGTCCCTGTCGTGGTTGACGCAGCCACTAACAGTTGTAAGTCCGTGACATCATTTATCATCATCCGGGTCCGGTATCGTGCCATTGACATGCGCCTTCAGCACATGGCTTGGCCGGAACACCAACACCCGGCGAGGCAAGATTGGCACTTCTTCGCCGGTTTTCGGATTCCGGCCGATGCGACGCCCCTTTTGCCGTATGGAAAACGTTCCAAACCCACTGATTTTAACCGATTCACCGTTTTCAAGATGTAGCGCAATGCGGTCTAGCACATCCTCCAGAAGATCGGCGGACTCATTTCGTGACAGGCCGACCTGCGTATAGATCATTTCGGCTATGTGAGCACGCGTTATTGTCAGCATTGCCTGACGCTATGCAGATCCTGTTAACACGTCAAGGTTATCTCAAATATAATCTTATGGATCAGAGGTTTGTGGTTGATCGTGTTATGTTGATCACAGACGGACGAGCGCTGACCCCCAAGTCAGGCCTCCGCCTAGCGCCTCCAGCACCACCAGGTGACCAGGATGTATCCGGCCATCGGCGCGCGCCTCGGCCAATGCCAGCGGCACCGACGCAGCGGAGGTGTTGGCATGACGATCAACGGTGATGACGACCTTTTCCGCCGGCAGGTTCAGTTTGCGGCCCACCGCGTCAATGATGCGCCGGTTCGCCTGGTGCGGCACCAGCCAATCGATGTCTGATTGGCTCAAGCCGTTGGCGGCAAGAGCCTCATCCACCGCCTCGGCAAGCCGCGTGACGGCATGTCGAAAAACCTCGCGGCCATTCATCACCAGGTGCCCAGGTCTTTGTTGCTGGCCAATCGCGCCATCAACATACAGAATATCGCCCAAGCTGCCTTGGCCGTGGATGTGGGAAGACAGGATGCCCTCGCTGCCAGCCCTGCTTGATGAGACAGCCCGGAGGAACACGGCGCCGGCGCCGTCGCCGAACAGCACGCAGGTGCCGCGATCCTGCCAGTTGAGGATGCGCGAAAAGACTTCACTGCCGATGACAAGCACGCCGGTCGCCTGCCTGGCGCGGATCAAGCCGTCCGCGACGGACAAGCCGTAGATGAACCCGGCGCAGGCGGCTGAGAGGTCAAATCCGAAGCCGCGCGTAATCCCAAGATCCGCCTGGATACGGAGAGCGGTGGCGGGAAAAGCCTGGTCGGGCGTGCTGGTCGCCAGAATGATCGCATCGACATCCGCGGAAGTGGCATTGGCATTGGCCAATGCGGCGCGTGCCGCGGCGGCGCCCATGAACGCCGCTGTTTCATGCTTGGCGGCGAAATGTCGTTGTCGGATGCCGCTCCGTTCCTGAATCCATGCATCAGAGGTATCAATGGTGCGAGCCAGCTCATCATTGCTGACAATCCTGTCCGGAAGGTATCCTCCGCAACCGGAAAGAGCGGAACGAAATAACATCGGGGTATCCTGATCAGGCCGGAGCAAGGTAGGCGTCGCCGGCCGATCCAGGCTGTGCCCTGGTATCCACTAAGGCAGAATCCGGCACGTTGCTCGGCAATGAAACGGGGTGTGGCCCACTTGGTCCCTGAATTGGCGAATCAGCCGAGGCGGTGTCAGGTCTGGCGTGATCAAGGTCAGGAAGCTTGGTGGAAGCAGCCTTGCGGTTAGCGTCGTTCTTTTCCAGCGCCTGACGCCTCACCAGATCAATCCGCGCAAGATCCTCGCGGATCCGCTCGTTGAAGCGGTGCACGACCATGTCCATCGCGACGTCAATGGCATGGGCAAACCCTTGCGCGTCGGTTCCGCCGTGCGACTTCACCACAACGCCATTCAGCCCGACCATGACAGCGCCGTTGTAGCGTCGCGGATCGAGCCATTCACGCAGGCGATCCAGGCCCGGTCGCACCAGAAGGTAGGCGATCTTGGCAAGGATGCTGCTGGTGAACACCTGCTTGAGAAACTCCCCAATCAGTTTCAGCGCGCCTTCCCCTGTCTTCAGGGCGACATTGCCGGTGAAGCCGTCGGTAACCACCACGTCCGTCGTGCCGGCGGCGATGTCATGGCCTTCCACGAAACCGTGGAACTGCGGGCCGATATGGCTGGCACGGAGGATGTCCGCCGCCTCCCGCACGGTATCGTCACCCTTGAGTTCTTCGGTCCCGACATTGAGCAAGCCAATCGTGGGGGCCGTCAGGCCAAGGACGGTGCGAGCGAAGACATCGCCCATCACCGCGAATTCCACAAGGTTGCGCACGTCGCACTGCACGTTGGCGCCAAGGTCAAGCATGACCACATCGCCACGCGCCGAAGGGCCGATCGCCGCCATGGCGGGACGGTCAATGCCAGGCAGCGCCTTGATGACGATCTTGGCAAGCGCCAGCAGGGCGCCGGTATTGCCGGCTGACACCAGCCCGGAAGCCTCTCCGCTGGCCACCGCGTCAACCGCCAGGCGCATGGAGGAGGTACGGCTCCGCAAGGCCGCGGTCGGCTTCATGTCATTGGTGATGACGTCCGGGGCATGACGAACGGTGCAGGCGCCACGAGCGCGCTTATGCCGACCCAGTAGCGCGGTCAGCGCCGTTTCGTCGCCAATGAGCAGAAAGCGCGCGTTGGGGTGACGTTCTGCCGCGAGTTCCAGTCCCTGCACAACGATGCCAGGGGCACGGTCGCCACCCATGGCATCCACTGCAAGGGTAAAGGAGCCGGTCACCGGCGGAGCGGAAGGCACGCCGCGACCGGGCTTCAGACGCGGACAGCGCCCCGCAGGGCCTTGCCGGCTGCGATGACCTCACGCCCATCATAGTAGCCACAGTGGCTGCATACATGATGCGGCCGCTTCAGTTCGCCGCAATTCCCGCACTCGCCATGTGCCTCCTTTGGCAACGCCTGGTGACTACGGCGCATCCCGGCGCGGGACGGCGAGGTTTTTCTTTTCGGAACAGCCATGGGACGAAGCCCCTTCTATGAAACGACGCAATTGCGGCGGCCCCAAAATGGTTTGGGAAACATGTCCGCCAATGGACAAAACGCAAGCCGGGCCCTCTAGCAGAGCGGCCCGCTCCTCGCAATGCCTGATGACGGGACGCTCGTCATCGTCAACGCAATTGTGCCAGCACATGAGCATTGGCACGGATGACAAGGTAACGACGAATTTTCTGCGACGGCGTCAAAAGGCCGTTTTCAATGCTGAAGGGTTGCACCAAGGCATGCTTGCGAACCCGTTCGGGCGCCGCCAGCTTCGCGTTGGCGCGTTGGATCGCGGTTCCGACAGCGACATCGTCATAGCCTTCGGCGGAGACGACAAGCGCGCATACGCCGCTGCGGCCATCGCCTGTCACAACCGCCTGTCCAATCTCTGTTTGAGCCATCAGCATGCTCTCGATCTTGGCGGGCGAAATGTTTTCACCGCCTGACAGCACGATGATGTCCTTCTTTCGATCCGTGATCCGCAGGTAACCGCGGTCGAGTTCGCCGATATCGCCCGTGCGTAGCCAGCCATCATGAAGCACCTGCGCCGTGTCCCGCGGACGATTCCAATAGCCGTCCATCACAAGCGCGCCACGCACCAGGATCTCGCCATCATCGGCAATGCGCAGATCGACTCCAGCCAACGCCGGACCAACCGTTTCGATGCGGATGGCATCCGGACGATTGGCGCTGATCACTGGGCCAGCTTCGGTCTGGCCGTACCCCTGCATGATCTTTATGCCCAACCCAAGGAAGAAGCGGCCGACCTCGGGGTCCAGACGGGCGCCTCCGGACATGGCGGCAATAAGACGGCCGCCGAAGCGGGCTTGAACCTTGGAGCGGACCAAGTGGCCGAGCAGGGGATCGGCGATGCGTTCCGCCATGCTCAGGGGAAGGTTGTCGACCCGTTTCAATCCAACACTCAGTGCCATTTGGAACAGACGCTGGCGCCAAGGTTTCTCCCGCGCGACCTGGCCCAGGACACGGGCGCGGATCACCTCCAACACACGCGGCACGGCGGTCAGGATTGTCGGGCGGATTGCCAGCATGTCAGCCGCCAAGTGTTCAACGCCGCGGGCGTAGACGATTTCAGTGCCGAGGCTGAGCAGGAAGAATTGGCCGACCGTATGCTCGAAACTGTGCGACAGCGGCAGGTAGGAAAGGTAGATTTCGTCCTTGAGGCCAAGCGGGCGAACCAGTTCGACGGCGTCGATGCAGTTGGAGAGAATGCAGCGGTGCGGCAGCATCACGCCACGAGGCTCTCCGCCAGTCCCGGACGTGTATATGATGCAGGCCAGGGCGGTGGCGGGGATTGTCACTGCCTCCGCGGCGATGTCGTCCGGCGGCTTTTGGCTATTCACCAGATCGGCCCATTGCAGTGCGTCTTGCGGCGGATCATCCATCACCACAAGCAGGTCAAGCCCGCTGACCTCTGCCGCGGCGGATCGGACGCGATCCGCCAGCCTCGGAGTCGATACGATCGCCGCACGGGCGCCAGAGTCGCGCAACAGATGCGCGTGATCGCTGATCGTGTTTGTTGTATAGGCCGGCACGGGAATGGCGCGGATCGCCATCAGGGCAGTCTCCGCGATCGGATATTCTGGCCTGTTCTCGGCGCAGACAAGCACCCGGTCGCCGGCTGAGACGCCAGCCTTCCTGAGCTGTCGCGCGCAGGAAGCCGTCATGCGGCCAAACTCGCCCCATGTCGTGGACCGCCACGCGCCGCCGCGCCAAGCGCGCAGCATTCTCCTGTCGGGCCAAGCGTGCGCCAACGTGAACATCATGCTGGCCAGGTTGGGCCAGGGCGAGTCGGTTCGCACGCATCCTCCAGCGGCCGGAATAGTTTGGTCGGCCCACCCTTTGAGGCGGCCCGTTAGTGGCCTACATGACAAATTCTTGCAGCCTCGCCAAGGACAGGGACCACGCCATGAATGACGCCAGCACAGCCGAATCCTACCCGCTGCCGGCGTGGGACCTTTCCGATCTTTACGCCGCGCCTGACAGCTCGGCGCTGACTGAGGACCTGGCAAGGGCGGAGCATCTGGCGAAGGCGTTCGCCGCCGCCCATGCCGGCAGCCTCGCGGCGCTCAGCGGACCGGCGCTGGCCGCGGTCATCGCGGAGTATGAACGGATACAGGAAGTTCTCGGCCGCGTCGCATCCTATGCCCAGCTTTTGTTCGCCGGCGACTCCTCCGACCCGGCGATCGGCCAATTCTACCAGACGGTGAACGAGCGGGTGACGGCGATCAGCAGCGACCTGATTTTCTTCGCGCTGGAGATGAACAGGCTGGACGAAGCGACGCTGGAAGCCAAGCTGGCTGATCCAGATCTGGCGCGCTACCGGCCCTGGCTGCGCGACCTACGGGTGTTCCGGCCGCATCAGCTTGCCGATGAGCTGGAAAAACTGAGCCATGAACGTGACCTGACAGCCAGCGGCGCCTGGGTGCGCCTGTTCGACGAAACCATTGCCGCCCTGCGCATCCCCTTGGGCGGCGAGGAACTGACGGTCAGCGACACGCTCAACAAGCTGTCCGACCGGGACCGATCCGTGCGTGAGGCCGCCGGCAAAGCCATTGGCGCGACATTCGGCGCTAACTTGCGGTTGTTCTCGTTGATCACGAACACTTTGGCCAAGGACAAGGAAATCGAGGACACTTGGCGCCGCTATCCCAGGCCCGGCAGCTACCGCAACCGTGCCAACATGGTGGAAGACGAGGTCGTTGACGCCTTGGTGTCGGCGGTCCGGGACTCCTACCCTCGTCTCTCTCACCGCTATTACACCATGAAAGCCAAGTGGCTCGGCCTGCCGAAGCTGCGGCATTGGGACCGCAACGCGCCACTGCCGAACGACGATGACCAACGAATCGCCTGGCCGGACGCGCAAAAGCAGGTGCTTGACGCCTATGGCGCGTTCAGCCCGGAACTGGCCTCGGTCGGCAAGGCGTTTTTCGACAAGCCGTGGATCGACGCCCGCCTGAAACCCGGCAAGTCGGGCGGCGCCTTCGCGCATCCCACGGTGCCAAGCGTGCATCCTTACCTATTGTTGAATTATCACGGCAAGACGCGGGACGTGATGACCCTGGCGCACGAGCTTGGCCACGGCGTGCATCAGGTCCTTGCCGGCTCACAAGGGGCATTGATGGCCGGAACGCCCTTGACGCTGGCGGAAACGGCAAGCGTTTTCGGCGAAATGCTGACGTTCCGCTCCCTGCTGGACCATGCCGGCCCGGCGCAACGGCGGATCATGCTGGCCTCGAAAACCGAGGACATGCTGAACACCGTGGTCCGGCAGATAGCGTTCTATCAATTTGAGTCGCTGCTTCACGACGAGCGCCGCAAGGGAGAGTTGCTGCCGGAACGCATCGGCGAACTGTGGATGAAGGTGCAGACCGAAAGCCTGGGGCCGGCGTTTGAGTTCTCGCCGGAGTACAGCGTGTTCTGGGCTTATGTGCCGCACTTCATTCACTCGCCGTTCTATGTCTACGCTTACGCCTTTGGCGATTGCCTGGTGAACGCGCTGTATTCCGTGTTCCAGTCGGGACATCCCGGATTTCAATCAAAGTACCTGGACATGCTGCGAGCGGGTGGAACGAAACGCCACAAGGAACTGCTGGCGCCCTTTGGCCTGGACGCGTCCGATCCTGCCTTCTGGAACAAAGGGCTGGATGTCATTTCCGGGTTCATTGACGAGCTGGAAACGACGTAAGCGCGGCTGGATGACAAGCCCTGCCGTGCGCGCGGCAATTGTCGCGACAGCATCGCGGGCTCGCGTCCGGTGGCTTCATGCAATGCTTGCATGGCCCGAGGGCATTGCTGAAGCTTGTCGTCACCTCCAGGCCAGGTCTCCCATGCCGGGGCGGCGCAGCGGCGCGCGATCACGAAGGCAGGCGACAAAGTATTAGCCGGTGTTCGCCCCTGGTCTCGACTCGAACACGCATTCCATCCTCTGTATATGCATATCGTGCCTATTGCCCTTGACATCGACCCGTTCCTCGCGATCCGCGAAGCCGATATTCGTCGCGTGTTCTCCGCGGGAACGCTTTCAGCCGGCCGGACCTATGAGCAGCGTGGGCGGGTCCAGGCGCTGGAGATCATGGCCCGCGGCGCTGTCATCACGGCCACAACGCAGGGCACGCAACCCGATCCTTATGTCCAGAGCCTGAAAATAAGCCACACGCCGGCTCATGGAATCCGAATTTCGGGTGCCTGCTCCTGCCCCGTGGGACGTGGCTGCAAGCACCTGGCGGCGGTGGCGATAGCCGCGCAAAGAAAGGAGTCCCAGGTTTCCCGATCGCGGACTCCCGCATTGCAACTGCCGGCGTCGCAGCCGGCGCCAAAGGCTCCGCCTCCACCGGTGCTGCCCTCGCAGATCCAGGACTGGCTGGCGGGTTTCGATCGCGAGGAAGAGGAGCTGACCGAGGAGTACCCGCCCAGCATCCGCACCCGGATATTCTACGTGCTGGCCGCTGAAGCAAACCCGGTCGCGACGCCCCGGCTGCTGATCGATCCAATGACCGTCAGCTTGCGCAAGGGCGACGCTCCTGGAACGATCAAGCGCTATGCCCTGCATCAAGTCAACACGCCGGCCAAATACTTACGCCCGTCCGATCTGATCATTTTGTCCCGGCTGTCGCGCCGCGCCGGCCATGCCGGGCCGAGCGCGGATGATGATCCTGTTGACACGCTGCGCCGCATCCTGGCGACCGGCCGAGCGCGATGGGGATCGGCCGAAGGCGCCGTGCTGGGGGAAGGCATGGAGCGGCAAGGCCAGATCACCTGGATCACCAAACCGGATGCCTCGCAGCAAGCGACATTGTCCCTGGATGAAGGATTGATCGGCTTACGTATCCCTGCCCCATGGTACGTGGATGCCGGCACAAGCACGATAGGTCCGGTCGCGCTTGACCTTTCCACGAGGATCGTCATGCGGTTGCTCAACGCGCCGCCCATTCCGCCCGAAGCCGCCGCTGAGGTTCGGGCGCATCTGTCCCGGCGCCCGTCCTCCGCTTCGGTCCCGGTGCCAAATGAACTGCGACCGCCGGACGTCGTGCGAGAGCCGCCGCAGCCGCATCTGCGGCTAATCAACGGGGCGCTGCCGACCGACCCCAGCTACGGCAGGGGCTCCGCGCGGCAAATACGCAGCGGCCTTTACGCGGTGCCCTTGGCACGCCTGTCGTTCCAATATGGCCCCGTTAGCCTGCCGCGCAGCATTCGTCCATTGCCGCGGATAACCGTGCGCGATGGTCATCTTTACGAGGTGACACGTGACCTGGCGGCCGAGGCGCGTGTGCTGGATCAGTTGCGCGACCTGGGCTTCGGCTCAGTGCAAGAGCTGGTGCCGGTCTATTACCAGCATGCCCATACCGACGATTTCGCGCTGCGGGAAACCGGGACGAACGCGACATGGCTGGAGATCGTCACCCAGGAAGTGCCTCGGCTGCGCCAGGCTGGATGGACTGTCGAGATTGACGAGGATTTTCCGGTCCAGGTGGTTTCGGCTGACGCCGACATCGAGGCAGAGCTGGTCGAAGGGGCCGGCATCGACTGGCTGGAGCTTCATCTGGGCGTTCGCGTCGATGGCGAGCAGGTCGATCTGGTTCCCGCCCTGATAAAGCTGATCGTGCGGCCCGACGCGGCGGCGCTGGTGGAGGGCACGGATGACGACAAGCCATTTGTGCTGCCGTTGCTGGATGGGCGCCTGCTGTCACTGCCAATGGCGCGTATCCGTCCGACCTTGCAGGCGCTGCTGGAGCTTTGGGCAACTGGCGGTATCGACGCCGAAACCGGAAGACTCGGCTTCAGCCGTCTGGACGCGGCTGACCTGGCGGATTTGGAGGAACGCACCAAACTGGCCTGGCGGGGCGGCGAGGCGTTGCGCGACCTGGGGCGCCAGTTGCGCCAATCGAACGGCATTCCAAAGGCTGTGATACCGAATTCTTTCAAGGCAACGCTGCGGCCCTATCAGGCTCAGGGCGTGGATTGGTTGCAGTTCCTGGCGGCGGCCGGACTGGGCGGGGTGCTTGCCGACGACATGGGGCTGGGCAAGACAGTGCAGACCCTGGCGCATCTGGTGATCGAGAAAGCCGCTGGACGGCTGGATCGCCCGTCCCTGATCGTTTGCCCGACCAGCCTGATTCCCAACTGGACAGCGGAAGCCCAACGTTTCACCCCCGCCCTGGCGGTGCTGCCACTTCATGGAACGTCGCGAAAAAACAATTTCGAGCGTATTGCCGCGCATGACCTGGTGCTGTCGACTTATCCGCTGCTGACCCGTGATCACGACGTGCTGGTCGAACAGGAATGGCATGCCGTGATCCTGGATGAGGCGCAGTCGATCAAGAACCCGAATGCTGAAACCACCCGCCAGGCGTTGCGGCTAAAGGCCAGGCAGAGGCTTTGCCTGTCCGGAACGCCGTTGCAGAACCATTTGGGGGAATTATGGTCGCTGTTCGATTTCCTGGCGCCTGGGTTCCTGGGCGCTCAGAAATCGTTCAAGACGCGCTACCGGACGCCAATCGAGAAACATGGCGATGTCGAGCGCCAGGAGCTGCTCAACCGCCGCATCCGGCCGTTCATGCTGCGGCGGACAAAGGAAGAAGTGGTGACCGAGCTGCCGGCAAAGACGGAAATTGTCGAGCCGGTGGAAATGGAAGCCAACCAGCGCGCGATCTATGAAGCGATCCGGCTCGCGATGCACGCCAAGGTGCAGGCGGCCATTGCGCAAAAGGGTTTGGCGCGATCCGGCATCATCATACTGGACGCGCTGTTGAAGATGCGGCAGGCCTGCTGCGACCCTCGGCTGCTGAAGTTGAAGACGGTGGCGAAATCGAAAGCCGGGTCGGCCAAACTCGACCGGTTGATGGACATGCTCGCCATCATGCTCGCCGAGGGCCGGCGGGTTCTGCTGTTCTCGCAGTTCACCGAGATGCTGGGGTTGATCGAGCGGCGGCTGCTTGATGACGGCGTGGGCTACGTGACGCTGACCGGAGACACAAAGGACCGGGCCACGCCGGTTGCGAAGTTCCAGGGCGGCGATGTCCCTCTGTTCCTGATCAGCCTCAAGGCCGGAGGGGTCGGACTTAACCTGACCGCCGCCGATACGGTTATTCATTACGATCCATGGTGGAACCCGGCGGTCGAGGACCAGGCGACGGACCGAGCGCACCGGATCGGCCAGACAAAAAAAGTGTTCGTGCATCGCTTGGTGACGCTGGGCACGATCGAGGAAAAGATGGAGATCCTGAAGGACAAGAAGCGTGCCATCGTCGCCAGCGTGCTGGATGCGGAACACGGCGGCGCGCTGAAACTGACCGAGGCGGATCTGGAGGCATTGTTCGCGCCGGCAGGCTGACACCCCACAGCGGAACGCCTGGCCGAATCAAGGCCAGCGAGCCGTGCGCCGGATCAGCAAGGCAGCACGGCGTTACCAAACGCCAAGCATCGACATCAAGACAAACGCAAACCGGCTTAACCTTGTATTAACTGATACGCTTTATGTCCGTTTTCATTGTGGGATCACGAGGGAATGGATGTGCCCGAAAGCACCTTTCCGCGCTGAACCTGAAGCATGCTGGCTAGCCTGCCAGCAGGCCTGCTGGCACCTGATTAACTTCAGCGCAGAGACATAGACTCATGCTTTTCTTCAAACGTGCTCAGGACAAACTCCAGGACAAGGCGGAGTGGCTCGACACCTTGTCCGCCCACTCCGGGGTCGGGCTGTGGGATGCGGTGCTTCACGAAGGCGACGCCATGCACCCGAAGGCACGTTGGACGTGGTCCGCCGAGTTCCGTCGCCTTTGCGGGTACACGACTGAGGCGGAGTTCCCCAATGTCGTGCAATCCTGGTCGGACCGGCTGCATCCTGATGACGTTGCGGCGACATTCGCCGCGTTTGGCGCAACCTGCGCCAGTGGCATCGGCTATGATGTGACGTACCGCCTGAAGGTGCGTGACGGCTCCTATCGCTGGTTCCGTGCGACGGGGGGCGTGGTGCTGGACGAAAACCGGCGGCCACGTCGCGCTTGTGGTTCGCTGGTCGATATTGATGCGGCCAAGAAGCTTGAGGTTGCGCAAAAGGCCACGGTGACCAAGCTGGCCAATGCCTTTGAGGCGGACATTGGCACGATGACAAACTCGCTGGCGGCCTCGTCCACCGAAATGCAAGCAACGGCGCGGTCCATGTCCACGACAGCGGGCCAAACAAGCGAGCAGGCCGGAAAGGTTGCCGCGGCGGCGGAGGAGGCCGGTGTCGGCATGCAGACCGTGGCGGCGGCTGCCGAGGAACTGTCGTCATCCATCGCCGAAATCAGCAGGCAGGTGGCGCAGTCGGCCAGCGTCACCGCGCTTGCCGTCAGTGACGCGCAGCGAACGGATGCGATCGTCCGCGCCTTGGCCGAGGGCGCCCGCAAGATCGGCAACGTTGTTGGGCTGATCACCAACATTGCCGGTCAAACCAATTTGCTGGCGCTGAACGCCACCATTGAGGCGGCGCGTGCCGGCGATGCGGGCAAGGGCTTCGCGGTCGTGGCATCCGAAGTCAAGAACCTGGCGCAACAGACCGCCAAGGCCACGGACGAAATCGGCTCCCAGATCGGGCAGATACAGGCTGCCACCGAGGAAGCCGTCAGCGCGATCTCCGGCATTGCGGCGACCATCGAAAAAGTCAGCGCTATCGCCGCAAGCATTGCCTCCGCCGTTGAGGAGCAGGGAGCCGCGACGTCCGAGATCGCTCGCAACGTCCAACAGACGACCCAGGCTGCCCAGGAGATGACGGTCAACATTGCCGACGTCAGCCGCGCGGCTGGCGACACGGGTTCGGCGGCCGTCAGGGTGCTGGACGTGGCAGCCGACCTGTCTCAGCAGTTTGAGAAGTTGTCGGCGAAGGTGGGCACATTCGTCACGAGTGTCAGGGCCGCCTGATCGGTGGCCCCTTGTCGTGGATGCGTAAGGATGATGCGCAGTCAGGGAAAAACAGATGCCATCGCGCCGGTGCCCCCGACCATCCGCGTTATAGCTCGTTGCTTCTCAAGCAGGTTCACGCCTCCAGAGCTTTCGGCCCTTTGGCGATCTGCTTTACAGCAGGTCCAGTGGCTGCTTGCGGGTGGGCGGGCGGTGTGCCGCATCAATCTCCGCCAGGTCGGCTTGCGTCAGCTCGATTGAGGCCGCCGCGGCGTTTTCCCGCACATGCGCCGGATCGGCTGCCTTCGGGATGGAGATCACGTTCCCGCTGCGTAGGCCCCAGGCGATGCCAATCCGCGCGGGCGTGACGCCATGCCGAGCGGCTACAGCCTGTAAGGCTCTTGAGCCGAGCAACTGCCCGACGTGATGGCCGAGCGGGGAGTAGGCCATGATGGGGATGGCTTGGCGGATGCACCAAGGCAGCAGATCAAACTCAATGCCTCGGCTGTTGGGGTGGTACAAGACCTGGTTGGCGGCGCAATGCTGTCCGTTCGGCACGTCCGCCAGTTGCGTCATGTCGGCGGCGTCCAGATTGGAGACACCCCAATAGCGTATCTTGCCGGCCGCCTTCAGCGCCTCGAATGCCGCCACGGTCTCCGCCAGGGGATGGCTGCCGCGCCAGTGCAAGAGGTAGAGGTCGATCCGGTCCGTTTTCAGGCGCTTGAGGCTGCGCTCGCAGGCCGCCGGCACGCCGGAGCGGGAGGCATTCCGCGGCAGCACCTTGCTGACGACAAAGAGTTTGTCCCGCTGGCCGGCGGCAGCCTGCGCGACGACATCCTCGGCGCCACCGTTGGCATACATCTCGGCCGTATCGATCAGGGTCATGCCGAGGTCGATGCCAAGGCGCAAGGCGTCGGCCTCCTTCGCGTTGTTGCCCCGGCGCTCCCCCATGTACCAGGTTCCCTGGCCGAGAGCCGGGACCTTTTCGCCACCCGGCAAAGTCACCGTTCGCATCAGCTTGCCAGCCTTTCCGCCACCCGCATGACTCGCAGGAAATTCCCGCCCCACAGTTTTTCAAGGGCGCCACGGTCATAGCCGCGACGAACGAGTTCAAAGGTGACATTGGGATTCTGCGTGGCGTCGTGCCAGTCGCTGAAGCCGCCGCCGCCGTCGAAGTCCGAGGAGATCCCGACATGGTCGATGCCGATGCGCTTGACCGCATGATCGACATGATCCGCGAAGTCGGCGACGGCAACCTCCTCGGGCTTGGCGTTTGGCTTGAGGAAAGCTGACACTGCGGTGATCTGGATAACGCCCTTGACGTCCCGGATCACGTCAAGCTGCCAATCCGTCATGTTGCGGGAATGGTCGCAGAGCGCGCTGACGCAGGAATGCGTCGAGACGATCGGCGTGCGCGACGCGTCGGCCGCCTGCGCCATGGTGTCGCGGGAGGTGTGGGCGACATCGACCAGAAGGCCGACCCGGTTCATGGCGGCGATGGCGGCCTTGCCCAACACCGACAGGCCGCCATGTTCGCTTTCCCGGTCCCCAAGGTCGCGGCGCGGGTTGCAGGAATCAGCCAAGGCATTGTGGCCGTTGTGCGTCAGGGTCATGTAGACCGCGCCTTTCGCGCGAAACTCCGGGATGCGCGACAGATCGGCGCCCACGGCGAACCCGTTCTCCACGCACGGAACGATGGCCAGCACATTGTCACGCTTCGCGGCCTCGATCGCGTCCGCCGTGGAAGCGATGCGAACCGGAATCGAGGATGTGGCGCGCGGCATCCTGCCGATATGATCCAGCATCGCGACGGCGCGTTGATAAGCGGCGTGCTCAGAGGCCGGGGTGCGTGCGAGCTGCGGAACATAGGCCACAAAGCAGGCGGCGCTGAGGCCGCCTCGGAGCATCTTTGGCAAATCGACCTTCCGAACGCCGTCATGGAACGGATCCGGGCCAGTGGGCCAGGGAATGTCGATGTGGGTATCCAGGGTGACCATGGCACGGTGGATGGAAAGCGCGTCTGGCTGCATGACATCGTTCATGCGGTTACGCTTACAGATAACG
>CAXTXZ010000032.1:0-3941 GCA_964248015.1 uncultured Rhodopila sp.
CGGTGAGTTCCAGCAGCCCCACTTCCCCGGTGCCAAGCGCCAGGGAGGCATCGTTGGGCAGCTTGTCGGCGATGCCGAGGCGGGCGGCGGTCGCGGAGACAGCCCTGGCACCGCCGGATTGCAGCAGCAGGCGGACCGAGGCTGTGTTGAGCGACTGCGCCAACGCCTCCTCCAGCGTGACCTCCCCGGCGTAGCGGTGATCGAAGTTCGTCGGGCTCCAGGCGCCGATACGCACCGGGCCATCGAGAACGGTGTCGTCCGGCGTCATGCCTTTCTCCAGCGCCGTCAGCCAGACAAAGGGCTTGAACGCGGAGCCGGGCTGGCGGCGCGCGAGGACAGCGCGGTTGTACGGGCTGTCGTGGAAGCTTTTGCCGCCCACCATCGCGCGGACGGCGCCGGCGGCGGCGTCGATGATGACAACCGCGCCCTCGCTGATGTCGGCCGCCGCGCCCGGGCCGTCCAGCAAGGCGGCCAGGCGGCTTTCGGCCACGGCCTGGTCATGGCCGTCCAGCGTTGTCCGCAGCACGGCGTCCGCGTCCGGCGCCACCAGCGTCCGGGACTGCTCCGCCACCCAGTCGGCGAACCAGCCTGGCGAGGCAGGCATCGGCGCGAACGTGATCCGGCTGCCGGCCGCCTGCGCCTGCTCGGCGGTGATCGCGCCGGTGTCCGCCATGGCCGCCAGCACGTCCCTGGCGCGCGCGGTCGCGGCGGCCGGATTGGCCCTGGGGTTGTAGCGGGACGGCGCACGGGGCAGCCCGGCCAGCACGGCGGCCTGCGCCAGGGTCACGCGGCGGGCCGAGGTTCCGAAATACATCTTCGCCGCCGCGTCCATGCCCCAGGCGCCCGAGCCGAGATAAACCCGGTTCAGGTAGATCTCCAAGATCTCGTTCTTGCTGAAGTGGCGTTCCAGCCACACCGTCAGCAGCAGTTCCTGCACCTTGCGGCGGATGGTGCGGGCGTTCGTCAGGAACAGCGTCTTGGCCACCTGCTGCGTCAGGGTGGAGCCGCCCTGCCTGACGCGGCCGGACGTCACGTTCACCCAGGCGGCGCGCAGCAGGCCAAGGGGATCAATGCCGAAGTGATGGTAGAAGCGGCGGTCCTCGACCGCGACGACGGCGGCGGGCAGGGCAGGGGGGAACTGCGTCAGCCGCAGCGGTTCCCCCACCAGGTCGCCAAACGTCGCGATCACCCGCCCCGACCGGTCCTCCAGCGTCAGGCTCGGCCGGCGGACGGCGTCGAGCGCGGATTCCGGGCGGGGCAGGTCGCGGGCGAACCACAGCACGGCGGCGGCGGCGACAAGAGCGAGCCAAACCAATCCGATGAACCCCCAGCGCAACACCGAGACCAGCAAGCGCCGCTTGCGCGGGCGTGGCTGCCGCGCCGGCGGCACGGCCGTCTTTGGCGGCGGAGGCGACGGCTTCGGATGAAAGCGCGGCGCGGTGGGGGCAGGGAGGGGCATTCGAGACTTGTTTAGCAGGTTCAGGCGGCGAAAAGCACGCTTGTCGCGGCAGGCTGCGTTGCGCGAAGGTGTGGCGGTTTCGTGTCAGGGGGATGTTGCGATGAAGGGCCTGTTCCTGGATGCCGTCGATGACCTGGCCGCGGTCTTTCATCGCGTCGTGCGGCCGACCGACCCGCTGGTGGACGTGGTCGAGCGCGGCGCCATCGCGCCCGGGGAACTGGCGGGCATGACCGCCGGCTACGATTTCATCCTCGACGACCACACGCAATTGCCGACCGAGGCGATGCGCGCCTGCGCCGGGCTGAAGCACGTGATCTTCCTCGGCACCGGCGCGCGCAGCTACATGCACCCGGAGGAACTGGCTGAACTCGGGATCACCGTGCACATCATCAAGGGCTACGGCGACACGGCGGTGGCGGAGCACGCCATCGCGCTGATGTGGGCGGCGGCGCGCGGGCTGGCGCGGATGGACGGCGGCATGCGGGCCGGGCAGTGGATACGCACCGAGGGCATGGAACTGACCGGCAAGACCCTGGGCCTGATCGGCTTCGGCGGCATCGCGGCCGAGGTGGCGCGGATCGCCGCCGGCTCAGGCATGCGGGTGCTGGCGTGGAACCGGACGCCCAAGGCGGCGCCTGGGGTCACCTTTGTCGATCTGGACACGCTGCTGGCGGAAAGCCAGGTGGTGTCGCTGCATCTGCTGCTGAACGACGAGACAAGGGGGTTCCTGAGCGCCGAGCGGCTGGGCCGGATGCAACGCGGGGCGATCCTGGTGAACACGGCGCGGGCGGCGGTGGTGGATGAGGCGGCGATGATCGCGGCGCTGGAGGCTGGGTTTCTGCGGCATGCGGCGCTGGATGTGTTCGGCGTGGAGCCTCTGCCGGCGGGACACAAGCTGACGACGCTGCCGAACGTGACGCTGTCGGCGCACAGCGCCTTTCGCACGCCGGAGGCCAGCGACAAGCTGATCCGAATGGCGCTGGACATCGCTTGCGGGTTGTAGCATCCGGGGGTTGGACGCTAGTAAGGCGCCACTGTGCCCGCCTGGCGGAATGGTAGACGCAGCGGACTTAAAATCCGCGGTTGGAAACGACGTGCCGGTTCGAGTCCGGCGGTGGGCATGCCCAAGGAAATCGATCGGCACACCCAAGGAAATTCTTGTTTTCAAAGAAATGAGAAACTTTGCCTCTTTATTACTATGTGATGCTGGGCCTTCATGCGAAAACGCAGGCTAGCTGTCCCCGGCATCGGCGGCCATGTTTCGGGAATGCAGGGAAAAGAGGCTGCCGCAACCGGCGCTTCATGCGTTCATAGGGCTTTTCCAGCTTCTCATTTGTTGCAATTTCAATAAGAAGCGCGGCTTGGCGGGGCCTTTCGCCTGTTCTTGTTGGCGAAGCCAGGCCGCTTGCGACCAATGCCCTGCAACCCGCAATGTAGCCAATACAGTTACCTCTGATATTATTATTTACTGTTGCAAGCCGGCACATGTGTGCTATCGCAACAAAGACGATCATTGTTCTGCTGACACGACAAAGTCCTGCCAAAAAGGCCGAGGCAATGTCTATTAATTAGACCTGCTTTGTCCCACGCGGCAAGACGCGCCATGTAACAGGACAGGCGGCGGGACACTTGGCTACTTCATGACCGAGGCGCCACGGATCGTCCAAACATGCCCTAAACATGAGAGACATCAATGAGCGATTGGATTACTCAAAGTTACAATGGCATGCAATACCTTGTATTGTTGCCTGACAATTACGATCCTTCCCAAAGCTACTCGGCGACCCTTTACTTGCATCAGCTTGACAACGGGTCGTATGGCCCACAGGGCCTTGAGCCTCAGATCAATCCCTGGTTCAACACTCCCAGCAACCAATCGATCATTGTAGCTCCCTTGCTGGACCAGACGGCTGACCTGGGGGGCGAGACGATTAATTTCGGCGGCGTCAGCACCGCCGACACGGCGGGGGAGGACAACGCGATCGGCGCCTTGAAACAAGTCATGAGCCAATATCCGGTGGACCCGTCGCGCGTCTACGTGACAGGAAACTCTATGGGCGGCATCGGCGCCTGGGACATGCTGATCAAGTACAACGCCTACACGGGAACCGAAGGCAGGATTTTCGCCGCGGGGATGCCGATCGCGGGCAACGATTACGGCCAAGACGTCAACCAGGCGGCAAGCTTGCTTGCAAATGTGCCCATATGGGCTTTCCATGGCGCACAGGACACCACGGTTCCGTTGAACTGGGACCGCGCCATGGCGGCCGATCTCGCCGGCAACCCGGCATTTCATTACACGGAAGATCCCAATGCCGGCCATGACGTGTGGGATGAGACCTATGGGCAAGGAAACGGTCCCGGAACGCCATTGGGATGGCTCGACAGCCAAAGCACTGGCGGCAGCACGCCTACTCCGACACCTGCTCCAGCGCCCACTCCGACACCCGCTCCGCCACCTCCGGCTGCAACCCCGCCAGCC
>CAXTXZ010000032.1:3951-14432 GCA_964248015.1 uncultured Rhodopila sp.
ATGGCTCGACAGCCAAAGCACTGGCGGCAGCAACACGCCCGCTCCGACACCGGCTCCGGCGCCCACTGCGACACCCGCCCCTACGCCCACTCCGACACCTCCGGCTTCCCCGCAAGCCAACGCCGGCGCATCCCCTGACGGCACGGTCGTCACTGTGGCTTCCGGTGGAGCCATCGTTGATTCCCACGGCAATGTCGTTACGATAACGAGCGGCGATCAGTTGGCGGCCAATGGGTATGTCGATCAAACAACGCATAACGTGGAGGAGTTGCTTTACCTCAACAACGCTGTCTGGCAGGAATCCTCCGATGGGAAATGGTGGGCGGAATCAGGCCAGCCCACCCCGAACGGCAACGGCAGCACCGTCAGCCCCCTTTCAGGAAATCAGTCGCAGCCTGCTTCCGTGACGCCTGCCGCAAGCGACGCAACGCAACCGACGCCAGCGCCGATGCCAACGCCGACGCCTTCATCGGCTGATGGTTCCTCAGGTTCCGACAGCCTGACGATCAACGCGGCGGGCTACGCGGTTGACGGTGTCATGCCACAGTTCATCGTGTCTGTGGATGGTGCCCAGGTTGGCGGCGCCAACACCGTCACGGCGACTGAATTCGACGGATCCCAAAACGGCGGCAACCAGGCATTCACCTTCTCGGGCAACTGGGGGCCTGGCCCCCACACGGTGGGAGTTGATTACATCAACAACAACGTTTCCGCTGAAGGGAATGATGGCAACATATTTGTCAATTCAATCCAATTCGACGGCAATGCCACGACTGAGTTCAACCCATCCGGCAACGTCTCGACTGGGTTCCTGTACCAAAACGGCACGGTGAACTTCACAGGCATCGCCGGCCATAGCTAGCGGACTCACGCTTCGGGCGGAGATCCATGCGTAAATCCCGCATGGATCTCCGCTTGATGGCCAATGGCTTGTCGCAAAGCGCATTGCGACATGCTTCCTGCGTGAAATCGATAGCTGCATGGCTGTGGAAGCAGCATCCTGCGTGTGACGGACAATTGGCTGATGCAGCCTGCTGCGTGCGTTTGCTTGCGGCCGTTGGCAAGATTGGCGTAATCAGTTGCATTGCCATGGCTGGATTTCCTGCAATCTATTCTGAAAAGCCTGTGCGTGGCGGCTCGTCCGCCTCCCGCTTGACCCCAGCATCCTGTCAGGCAATCGTCATCACACGAAAGGCAGGACGCTACCATGACGCATGGCATCCCCGTTATTGACCTGGCCGACTACCTTGCCAACCGCCCCGGCGGCCTCGCGTCCGTCGCGCGCCAGATCCACGGCGCCCTGACGCAAATCGGCTTTTTCGTCATCACGGGCCACGACGTGCCGCCCCGCCTGGTCCGCCAGGCGTTCGACGAGGCCGCCCGCTTCCACGATCAGCCCATGCCCCGCAAGCTGGCGCTGAAACTGAACGAGCACAACAACGGCTACATGGCGAGTGGCCGCTACGCCGTCTGGACCTCCGACGTCAACCAGAACGACAAGCCTGACCTGAACGAGGCGTTCTTCATCAAGCGCGAGCGTCCGCCCACCGATCCGCTCCGCCAGGCGAACCGCCGCTTCGCCGGACCCAACATGTGGCCGAATGAGGCCGACCTTCCCGGCTTCCGCCGGAACATGATCGACTACGCGGACGCCATGGACGCCTTCGCCAACCGCCTGCTTCCCGCCGTCGCGGCGTCCCTCGACCTGCCTCCGGGCTATTTCCTGCCGCACTTCGCCGGCAGCCATTTCAACCTGAGGCTTTCGCATTATCCCCCGGTGGCGGCGCAGCCCAACCAGTTCGGCATCGCGCCGCATTCGGACGCCAACTTCATGACGTTCCTGCCGCAGTCCGACGTGCCCGGCCTGCAAGTGCGGACCCCAAGCGGCGACTGGCTTGATGTCCCGGTCATCCCCGGATCATTCGCCGTCAATTCCGGGGACATGATGAGGCGCTGGACAAACGGGCGCTTCCTTTCGACGCCGCACCGCGCCCTGCCGCCCGTCGGGCAGCACCGCTACGCGATCCCGTTCTTCCTCGGCCCGCACCTCGACACGCTGATCGAGTGCCTGCCCACCTGCGCCGGACCCGGCAACCCGCCGCGCTGGGAGCCGATCGTCTACGACGCCTGGATCACCGCCTGGACCAACGCCAACTACGATCCCAAGCGGCAGCAGGACGTGGCGGCGTAGCTCACCGCCCGCGCAACGCCATCGCCCGTTTCACCACCGACCGCGCCCGCTCGACCACCGGCACGTCGATCATCGCGCCCTCGAACCGCACCGCGCCCAGCCCGGCGGCGTAAGCGGCATCGTACGCCGCGATCATCTGTTCGGCGTGGTCCACCTCGGCCTGACTGGGGGAGAATTCCTCGTTCAGCACCGCCACCTGCAACGGATGCACGGCGCTCGCGCACATGAACCCCAGCCTGCGGGAACGGCGGACGATGGCGCGGAACGCTTCCTGATCGCGGAAGTCGGCGATCGAGCCGAT
Source organism: uncultured Rhodopila sp. (assembly GCA_964248015.1). Taxonomy (GTDB): domain Bacteria; phylum Pseudomonadota; class Alphaproteobacteria; order Acetobacterales; family Acetobacteraceae; genus Rhodopila. Next base: position 6,444 of record CAXTXZ010000032.1, read on the forward strand.
GAAGCCCATCGGCATGATCCCGGCCGCCCGCGCTGCGAAGATGGCATGCTGCTTGGGATAGAACAGGCCCTCGGGTTCCGACTGCATCCCGACATCTGCGGCGAAATCCTCCGACCCCAGGCTAAGGCCCACGATCCGAGGCGACGCCTTGGCGATCTGCTCCATGCGGAAAAACCCAGCCGCGTTCTCCACCAGCGCGATAAACCGCACGCCCCCCACAGGCAGCCCCCGCTCGGCCTCCAGCTCCGCGACAACCTCCTCCACCGCATGCACATGCTCCGCGCTGTCCACCTTGGTCAGCATCAGGGCCATCACCCCCGGAATGACCGCCGCCTCAAGGTCGCGAACCAGCAGCCGCCACGGCCGGTTCACCCGCACCACCACATCCGCGCCATTGCGCGACACCTGGGGGATCGCGCCCTGGATCAGCGTCCGGGCGTGTTCCTTCATCGAGGGCGCGACGGCATCCTCCAGGTCCAGGATGATCGCGTCCGCGCCTTTGTCCGCGCCCGTGCGGACGAATTTTTCCGCCGTGACCGGAACGAACATCAGGGATCGCCACACCGGCAGGTCGTTGCGCATCTCAAGCCTCCTTGATGACGCCCTCGGCGGCCAACGCGGCCAGCCGGCTGCTGTCATAGCCCAGGGATTCCAGTATCGGCCGCGTGTGCTGGCCAAGCGAGGGCGCGGCGGAGCGCAGGCGTCCGGGCGTGTCGGACAGGCGCGGGATGATGTTATGCATCAGCACCGAGCCCGCTTCGTCGTCGGGCGCCTCCACGATCACGCCGCGCGCCTGCACATGCGGGTCGTCCAGCAACTGGTCGATGTCATAGACCGGCGTCGCCGTCACCTCGGCCGCCTCGAACACCGCCATGTTGTCCGCCAGCGTCCGTCCGGCGATCCAGGCGGCGACGATGCCGTCGCAGGCGTCGATGTTCCTGACCCGGTCCGTGTTCGTCCTGAACCGGGGGTCCTCGATCATGTCCGCCCGGCCTATCGCCCTGAACAGCCGTTCCGCCATGGCCTGGATGGACGCCGAGATCGCGATGAACCGGCCGTCGCTCGTGCCGTAGACATTGCGCGGCGACGTGGTCAGCGAGCGGCTGCCGGTGCGCGCCGGCTTTTCCCCGGTGACGCGGTACGCCGCCGCGTCAGGCCCGAGAACCGAGATCATCGGCTCCAGCAGCGGCAGGTCGATGACCTGCCCACGGCCGCCCCGCTCCACCACGCGCAGCGCGACCATCACGGCGTAGGCGCCGTACAGCCCCGACACCATGTCGGCCAAAGCCAGGGGCGGCAGCACCGGCGGCCGGTCGCCATGGCCGTTCTTGGCGGCGAAGCCGGACATCGCCTCCACCAGCGTGCCGAAGCCCGGACGGTCGCGGTATGGCCCGTCCTGGCCAAAGCCGGTGACGCGGACGATGACCAGGCCGGGGTTGCGGGCGTGCAGCGCATCCGGCCCCAGCCCCATCGCCTCCAGCGTGCCGGGCCGGTAGTTCTCGATCAGCACGTGGCTGGTCGCCAGCAGGTCCAGCAGCGTGTCGCGGCCGGCCCGCGGGCGCAGGTTGATGGCCAGGCTCTTCTTGTTGCGGGCGTAGACTTTCCAGTGCAGCGACAGGCCGTTCACCCGCCAGGCCCGCAGCGGGTCGCCGACCTTCGGGTCCTCGACCTTGATGACTTCGGCGCCTTGGTCGGCAAGTTGCAGGCTGACCATGTTGCCGGCGACAAGGCGCGACAGGTCCACCACGCGCATGCCATCCAGCGGCGCGGCGGCGGTCGGGTCAAAGTCGATGCGTGGGATCATGGTCCGGTCGGGCCTGCTGTCGTGGAAATGCCATTCTCATGGCGGCGCACGCCGGCCTGCAAGGGCCGGTCCCGACAGTGCGTGATCGGAACCGGCCCGCTGGCGGCTACAGCGAGCCGACCATTTCGACCTGCTGCGGCAGGGGGAAGTACCGGAAACCCTCGCCCTGCGTGCTGACGTGGCCGATGCCGGGCCACGCGAAATGATAGGCCAGCAGCGGGGTCCGGTTGGCGGACAGCATGGTCAGCATGCGTACCCGGCTTTCCGCCGACTGGGCCGGATCGGTGTCATAGGCGAACTGCGTCCGTGGGCGCTCAAGCAGCAGCACCGGGTGATGCGCCAGGTCGCCGACATAGCAAAGCGACTTGCCGTTCGATTCGATCATAAAGATCGTGTGGCTGACCGTGTGACCCGGCGCGGACAGGGCGGTTACGCCGGGCAGGATCTGTTCGTTGTCCTTGTAGAAATGCACCGCATCCTTGACCGGCAGCAGGTTTTTCCGCGCCTGATCCAGGAAATGCGGCCGAGCGGGGTAGTCGGAAGGGATTTTTGCGTCGTCGGTCCAGTAGTTGAAGTCGGCCTCGCCGATGAAATACTGCGCGTTCGGGAAGTTGCGCTTGCCGTCGGCATTGATCAAGCCGCCGCAATGGTCGATATGGGCATGGCTCATGACGACGGCGTCAACGTCGGCGGGATTGATGTTGGCTTGGCGCAACGTCGCCTGAAGCTTGCCCGTCGTGCCGCCGAACAGCGTATCGCTGCCCATTCCGGTATCGAACAGGACAACCCTGTCGCCAAAATTCACCACAAGCACATTCTGCTCCAACACGGCGTTGTTCGTGGGCAGGAAGTTGTCGTTCAGTTCGCGCGCGATCTCCGATTTGTCGATCTTGATGAACGAGGCGTTCGGGTCGCCAAGCGGAAGCTGCCCGTCAGAGACGATGGTGCATTCGGCGGACCCAAGCTTGAAGCGGTAAAAATACGGCGCTTGCGGTTGCCCGGCCGCCATCTTCGCCTGCAACCGCGCGGGCAGCGCCAGCGTGGCGAGGCCCGCCGCGCCGGATGCCAGGATGCGCCGTCGCGTGTGGGACGTGTTCAAGATCATGGAAGCATTCCTCCGGTGTCGATTTTTATGGGCGGGCTGCCGACGAGCCGGTCCCGCCGCGGCAGCATGCTTTGCTGGCCGGGAAGTTTCAAGCAGGCCGATGCATTGAGCGCATCAACCGAAACGACCGGCTGTTCGCCCGACACAGCCGGATGCCGCTTTTACTTGGCAGGGCAAGACAAAAGAGCGACAGTGCAGTGTAGTTCGCTTTGCTATGTCGGCTCGATCGGCATGCGCGCGATGCTGAGCCAGGCGACCGGCGCGCCCGCGCCCTTGGCCGCCTGGGCCGCGGGCAGCGAAACGTCCCAGTCGGCGGCGATGAACCGCTGGCCGCTGACCGTGGCGGCCTCGTCGGACACCAGCCACAGCAGCGGCGGCAGCATGATCTCCGGCCGCAGCATCTTGGACCTGTCGCCGGCGTCGCCGACCAGAGGCGTGTCGGTCACCCCGCCCGGCACCAGAACGTTCGCGGTGACGCCGGCCCCCGCCAGATCCGCCGCCAGGACCGCCATCGCCGACTCCGCCGCGGCCTTGCTCGACCCGTACAGGAGGTAGCCCTCCCGCACCATTGTCCCCAGGCTGGTGGTGACGGTGATGATCCGCCCGCTGTTGGCCTTCAGCATGTGCGGCAGCACCGCGCGGGACATCATGATCGGCGCGGTGGCATTGACGGCCAGGAAGCGGTTCCACTGTTCCGGCGTGGCTTCCCAGAAGCGGATCGGATTGGCGCGCTGGTCGGCCCGGACCGACGGCTGCCCGATGCCGGCGTTGTTCACCAGGATGTCGATGGCTCCGAACGCGTCCAGCGTCGCGGCCACGACGGCATCGAATGACGCCGGGTCGGCCAGGTCGGCGGCGACCGGCTTGATCGGCGCGGGCAGGGTGCGCAGCGCCTCGGCGTTGCGATCCACCGCGACCACGTCGAAGCCGGCTTGCGACAGCCCCAGTGCCATCGCGCGTCCCATGCCGCTCGCGGCGCCGGTGACGATGGCGGTCTTCCTTGTTGGCATTGTCGGTTCCTCCCGCCCGCATTGTGCGGCGAAAGACGCGGGATGCCAAACCGGGCGGGGCAGGCGCCTGGCTTAGCCCGGTTTATCCGGCGGCGCCCAGCACCAGGCAGACGTTCTGGCCGCCAAAGCCGAACGAGTTGGAGATCGCGTGCCGCACCGTCGCCGCGCGCGCCACGTTCGGCACGCAATCCACCGGCAGGCTCGGGTCGGGAATGTCGTAATTGATCGTCGGCGGCAGAAGGCCCTTTCGGATCGTCAGCGCGGTGAAGATCGCCTCGACCGCGCCGGCCGCCGTCAGGCTGTGGCCGATCATCGACTTGTTCGACGACATCGGGACCGATCCCGCCCGCTCGCCGAACACAGCCGAGATCCCCATCCATTCCATCTTGTCGTTCTCCGGCGTGCCGGTGCCGTGCGCGTTGATGTAGCCCACATCCGCGGGCGCCAGGCCGGCGTCGGCCAGCGCATGGCGCAGGCAGGCGATGATCGGCTTGCCGTCCGGCGAGGACCGCGTGCGGTGGAACCCGTCCGCCACCTCGCCGCAACCTTCCACGACCGCGAGCGCCGTCGCGCCGCGGGCACGCGCCGAGGCCAGGCTTTCCAGCACCAGCGCGCCCGCGCCCTCGGCCATGACAAAGCCCTCGCGGTCCTTGCTGAACGGCCGCGACGCCGAGGACGGCGGATCGTTCCGCGTCGACAGCGCCGACAACAGGGAGAACCGGATCAGGCTTTCCGGATTGACCGAGGCATCGGTGCCGACCACCAGCGTTGCCTCCGCCTCGCCCCGGCGGATCGCCTCGACGCCCAGTTGGATCGCCGTTCCGCCGGAGGCGCACGCGGTGGACGTCGTGACCGGAGAGCCTTTGGCGCCGAACCTGTCGGCCAGGTTCTCGGCAACCGAGCCGAACAGGAAACGTCCGAAATACGGCGCGAACCTGCCGGCATCGGCGGCCCGCAGCAGATCATCGTAAGTCACCATGTCCCTGGCGCCCGACGCCTCGGCCAAGGCGATGCGCTGGGGCCACTCCAACTCGACCGGCGGCAACGCCAGGAACAGGGGGCCGGGAAAATCGCCGCGCCCGCCGATGCCGGCTTCGGCCACCGCTTCCTCGATCACCTGTTCCGCCAGGCGCTGCGACAGGGCCGGGGCCGAGTAGTCGTCGACCGCCACGAAATCCACCGTGCCGGCGATCGTGGTGCGCAGCCCGCCGATGGGAAACCGCGAGATGCGGCGTATTCCCGAAATCCCGTTCGTCAGCGCGCGCCAGTTATCCGCCTGGCCTTGCCCAAGCGAGGTGATGACGCCCATGCCGGTGATGACGACAACCGGCCGGCCAAGATGATCGGTGTCCTTGCTCATGCCGCGTGTCCTCAGGCCGGAATGACAAGGGCCAGCGCCTCGCCGCGCCAGTGCCCCCAGGACGTGACCAGTGCCTGCTTCAAGGGGCCGCCCATTGGCTGCTCCGACGCTTCCAGCGGCGGAAAAAGGGCGCCGCGCTGGATCGAAATCGCCGCCAGGCTCAGGCCCGCCGCGAAGGATGGCTCCATGGAATGCCCAAGGGCGGTCGCAACCGCCCGGACCGGCATCCCCAGTTCCGCCAGGAAGGCGGCTTCTTCCCGTGTCGGCGCCGCCGCGCCCGAAGCGCCGGACATGATCGCGGCCTCGTGCGGCTGATAGCCAGCAGCCAACGCCGCGAACTGCGCCCTCCCGTTGGCGCTCGCCTGACCGGGCTCACGCCGGCAGCGGCTGGTGCGGATCGCGGCGACATGCGCGAACGCGCTTGCCCCTCGTTGCGCCGCATGCGCCCGGCTTTCGATCACCAGGAAACAGCCAGCCGAACCCAGAACCATCCCACCGCCGCTCGCCTGCCGCGCCCAGATGGGTTCGAACGGAGCGCGCCGCAGCAGGCCGTCGAGGTGGTATTGCAGCAGCACGTCGGGGCGCAGCGCGTTGTAGGCCCCGCCCACCAGCATGATGTCGCCCTGGCCGGCCGCGATCCGCGCGCAGGCGATGCGCGCCGCGTCGGCGCCGGCGGCTTCCTCGCCCATGAAGGTGCGCGACGATCCGGTGACGCCGTGCACGATGGAGATGTTGCCCGCCATCAGGTTGGACAATTGCGCCAGGAACAGGGTCGGCCGCAGGTCGCCCAGCAGGCGCTCATTCAGGTAGGCGCCGGGATCGGCTGCCTTCGGATAACCGGACAGGATCGCGGTGTCGACGGCATAGTCGCGCTCCCCGCCGCCGGCGGCGACGATCATGTCCATCCGCGACAGCAGCTCGGCGTTGCCCTTCACCCCGGCGGATTCCAGCGCCAGGCCGGCGGCGAAGACGCCCGTGCGCTGCCAAGGCTCCATCTGCCGCTGGTCGCCGCGCTTGGGGATCTGCTCGTCCAGGTCCAGCGCGGCCAGCGGATGGATGGCGAAGGGGGGGCAGCTATCGCTGTCCACGATCGGGCTGAAGCCGGCCGGATTCGTCAGCGCATCCCAGTGCGCGTCGATGCCTGACCCGAGGGAGGAGACAAGGCCGATGCCGGTCACCATGGCGTCGCGATCATGCGCCATGCAGGAAACCCTCCGGCATCGCCACGCGTCGAGCGGTGGCCATCATGGCGCCTTTCAGGGCGTCGTTCGGGAAGGCGACAATGCCGTAGCGTATGTCCGCCTCCGCCACCTTCTTCCCGGCGGCTGTTATCGCGGCCTTGACGACGGCGTAACCGGAGCCTTCGTGCAGCAGGCTTGCCTCGGCCTGCATCGCCTGGCTGGGGGTGACAAAGGATCGCATCTTGGCTTTTTCGACCTGCATCAGGAACGCCATGCGCTTGAAGCCCAAAGTCGCGAGCAGCAGCCAGCCGCCGGTCTGCGCCATGGTTTCGATCATCAGGACGCCGGGCAGGATCGGGTGGCCGGGAAAGTGCCCTTCGAACACTGGCGATTGATCCGGCACCTGGCAAGCCGTGACGATCCGGCCGCCGGCGACATCCAGCTCAGCGATCCGGTCAACCATCTGGAAGTATTCCAGGCGCATCAGCTCACCGCCGCGCGATGGGCGCGAGAACGGGTCAGGCTCTTGCCGCCACCAGCTTGTCGATGTTGGCGCAAAGGTTTTTCAGTACGAAGTACTCGTCGCTCGTGACCTTTCCCTCGTTGACTTGCTGCGTCCAAGCCTCCAGCGGCATCTTGATGCTGAAAGCCTTGTCTATGGCGAAGGCCACATCGAGAAAATCCAGGCTGTCGATGCCAAGGTCGTTGATCACGTGGCTTTCCGGCGTGATCTTGTCCGGCTTGATGTCGCAGGTATCAGAGATGATCTTGGAAACGGTCTCATACGTGGATGCCATTCTATCGCCCCTGACAAAGTGGGCCGCACTAACATTACCCCCGCAGGGGTGCAAGAGTCGGCAGCCCGGCGCCTGAATTCACGGTTCCAAGGCCGTCGGCCCTTGGCGGGGCTCGGGGCAGCGCCCCGGCCTGTCAGGCGTTCGCCAGAATCGCCGCCGCCGCGTCCGCGTAAACCTGGCAGCCCAGGACAATGTCCTCATCCCGCATGGCCGGATCGGTGTCGCGAAACTGGAACACCAGTTCCGCCGCCCCAGGGACGATGCTGGGGGCGCCCGGATCAAGCTTGATGTCGCCGGTCGTCCAGACGGTGCGAGGACCGGCAATCCTGGGAAACCGCTCCTCGATCGCGGCCACGAACTTGACCAGCGCCACGCCGGCATCCCGCCGCACGGCCATGCGTGTGGTGCCGGCGTGGTTTTGCATGCCCTTGAACTCAATCCGGTACCGCCGGCTGCCGACGATCGCCGTAACAATGCCGATGCGCAGATGATGGCTTTCCAGGTCAGCGCCTTGCTCGATATGCGCTTCCAGGTAGCCGCGGTACCGCGCCACGTCGATCTTTTGCCGGGGCCTGCCGGAAAACCCCGCCTGCCGCAGCGCATCCCGCAGGGACAGCCCGCTTTCCCGGTTGGCGCAGACGTCCATCTCCTGCTCGGTCAGCAGGCCGCAGAACGACCGGCTGCCGATGAACGAGCCGAAATGGCCCTCCTCGTCCGCCCAGGCCGCGACAT
>CAXTXZ010000033.1:0-3066 GCA_964248015.1 uncultured Rhodopila sp.
CGGCCTGATTGGATACGCGGATCGCCGAGTCGGCTTGGGCGCGGGGCGCACGACGCCCGCCAAGCTGCGCCGCGTCGTCTCCCTGGTGATCGGAAGTGCCTGGCCTCTTCCGATCACCAAGGCCGTTCCATTCTGATATAAAATCATATTTACCGATTGTAATCAATAGTTTGTAGAAGGCGTTGTGGCTCACTCGCAGGATCGGGACGGCCACTGGCGTTGCCGGTGACCCATCGCTATGGTGCGCGCCGTTTACTTTGCACTGCGGTTTGAAGATCGTCAGTCGACACGATCGCGCTATTTGGGGGATCTGGCTTGTTGTTGACGTTCCGTGCTGCGCGGCTTGTCGCCGCCTGCCTGATGCCGTTGTTGTCCCCCTTACTGGTTACTGGACAAGCCGCCGCGCAAACACCGCCGTCAAAGGCGCCTTCGACCACCCGCCAACGACCGGCGCATCTGGCGCCTGGTTCGACCGGGGGCGTGATCGCGGCGATCAGGGTTGAAGGCAACCAGCGTATCGAGGAAGGCACCGTGCGGTCCTATCTTCTGGTGCGGAGCGGCGATCCGTTCGACGCCGACCGCCTGGACCGCAGCCTCAAGACCCTTTACGCCACCGGCCTGTTCCAGGACGTCCGGCTCGGCCGGGCGGGCGACACGCTGGTGGTGCGCGTGGTGGAAAACCCGATCGTCAATCGCGTCGCGTTCGAAGGCAACCACAAGCTGACCGACGACGCGCTTCGTCCGGACATGCAGTTGCGGCCGCGCGCTGTCTTCACGCCGGCGCTGGCTGAAACCGACCGTCAGCACATCCTGGACCTGTATGCCCACCGCGGCTACTACGACGCCACGGTTGAGCCGAAGATCATCCATCTGGAGCAGAACCGTGTTGATGTCGTTTTCCAGATCAACGACGGCGCCGCCACGCTGATCAGCAAGATCGTGGTGAATGGCAACAAGGCCTTCAGCGAGGACCGGCTGACGGAAGTCATCAACAGCCGCGAATCGCGCTGGTGGCGCTTCCTGTCCTCATCCGACGAGTATGAGCCGGAACGGCTGGCGTTTGATCGCGAGTTGCTCAGGCGGTTCTACCTGAAGAACGGCTACGCGGACATCCAGGTCACTGACGCCAGCGCCGAGCTGTCACCGGATCGCAAGGGATTCTTCCTGTCCTTCACGGTCAACGAGGGCGAACGCTACAAGGTTGGCAAGATCAGCGTCAACTCGCAACTGCGCAACCTCAGCGGCACCGACCTGCGGCCGGCGCTGCAGCTGACCGAGGGCGACTGGTATGACGGGGACGCGGTTGGCCGGACCTCGAACCTGATCGAGGAAGCCGTGCACAACCGGGGCTACGCGTTTGTCGAGGTCAGGCCGCGGGTGACCCGCAACGTGGCGCAACACACGGTCGATCTGGCGTTCGACGTTGGCGAGGGGCCACGCGTTTATGTCGAACGGATCGACATTGTCGGCAACACGCGCACCAAGGACAAGGTGATCCGGCGCGAGTTCCGCTTGGCCGAGGGCGACCCGTACAGCGCCGAGGCGATCCGCCGGTCCAAGCAGAGGCTGACCGACCTGGGCTATTTCACCTCCGTCGACATTGCCACCAATCCGGGTTCGACGTCCGACAAGGCGGTCCTGCAAGCAAACATCGCGGAAAAGGCGACGGGCGAACTGACTTTTGGCGGCGGTTATTCGACCGACGCGGGCGCGCTTGTCGATATCGGGCTGGCGGAGCGCAACCTTGTCGGCACCGGGGTGAATGCCAGCATCAACGGCGTGCTGGCGCAGAAGCGCAGCTCGGTCAACGCATCCGTGACCGATCCGTATTTTCTCGACCGCAACCTCGTGGCGGGCGCGGACGTCTTCCTGATCCAGACCAACTTTCTGGGCACCGAGCCGTACGACGAGCGGCGCGAGGGGTTCGCGCTGCGCCTTGGCTATGATTTCAACGAGCATCTCCGCCAGGTGTGGAGCTATTCGCTGGTCGATCGCGATGTCTACAATGTTTACACCACGGCCAGCCCGTTCATCCTGAACGAGTCCGGAACGACGGTGCTGTCGCAGGTCAGCCAGGTGCTGACGCTGGATTTCCGCGACAGCCGGATCTATCCGCACAGCGGCTACATCGTTGAGGCCGGCGGCGACTTCGCGGGGCTTGGCGGCGACGCCCGGTTCCTTCGCGGCAACCTGAACGCGGCTTATTACATCCCGCTGGAACGCTTGCTGGGCAATCCGGACTGGGGCATCAAGCTCGGCGGCAGCACGGGCTACATGTACCTGCTGCCTGGCGGGCGCGAGGAGATCATCGACCGCTTCTTCCTGGGCGGCGATAACCTGCGCGGCTTCCAAACGGGAGGCGCCGGCCCTCATGACGCTGTCACCGGCGATCCTCTCGGCGGGCGCTTCATCTGGACGACAACGACGGAATTGCGGTTCCCGCTGCCGGTGTCGCCTGACCTCGGCCTGAACGGCCGGGCCTTTGTCGATGTGGGCGCATTGACCGAGGCGTCATTCAGGAACGGCGGCGGTTGCGGCGTGGCGAATGGCACGATCTGCGAGATCAGCGCGTCCGCCAACCCTCGCCTGGGCGCGGGCGTCGGCATTTCCTGGCGGACGGCGTTCGGACTGATTAACGTTGACTTGGCGCCATTTGTGATCAAGCAAGCGCACGACCAGACGCAGATTTTCCGGTTTGGCTTCGGGACGAGGTTCTAGTGGTTCATCGACTTCCAAAAAACGCGGGTGCGGCCCTTGCCTTGGCGCTGGCGCTGCAAGCCGCATCCGGCCACGCGCAGCAGGCGCCGAACGGCGAATGGTTCGTGCCGGGGCAGGGGCGCCCCGCCGGGGGGGCGCCAGCAACGTCCAGGCCCGCGCCGCGGCCAGCGGCCGCGCCAGCCCCGTCGGGCATTCCAGGACCATTGCCGATGCCTGGCGACCCGGGGGCCGATCAACTCGGGGGCGGGGCGGCGCCACTCCAGGCGCAGTTGCCGCCGCAGCCGGAGATACCGCCGCTGCCGAAGGGCCCGGCGCCCCCCGCCGCGCCGGGGCGGGCGGGCAGGCCCG
>CAXTXZ010000033.1:3076-6457 GCA_964248015.1 uncultured Rhodopila sp.
CCCGGAGATACCGCCGGTGCCAAAAGGCCCCGCCACCCCGGCGGCGATCATTGGCATCCTGTCGGTGCCTGACGTGCTGCGTGTGTCCACGGCTTACCAAGCCGCCTACAAGGAACTGAACACGCGGGGCCAGAAGCTGAACGAGGACGCGCAAAAGGAACAAGGCGCGCTGCGCGACCTTGGCCAAACCTTTGCCGCCGAACGGGGCAAGCTGTCGCCTGAGCAGATCCGCAACAAGGAGCGAGAGATCACCGACCGCGCGACCGAGGCGCAGCGCAGGTTCGGCGAGCGGAACCGCATCATCCAGGAGGCTGGCCAATACGTCATGGCGCAGATCAACCGCACCATGGAGCAGGTGGCGCAGCAGGTTGCCTTGTCGCGCGGGATCAACCTTGTGCTGAACAGGGCGCAGATCCTTGGCACGACGGCTGATTTCGACCTGACGCCGGCGGTCGCGGACGTGATGAACAAGGTTTTGCCAACGGTTGTGGTGCCGCCGGACAACGTATCGCCACTGGCGATGGCGCCGTCGGGGGCTGCCGCGGCCAGCACGGTGTCAGCCGAAGCGCCGGGCGGGCCTGCCAAGCCGCCGCAGAAGCGCTGATCCGTGATGACTGGGACGGTTCGCCCGGCATTGCCAGGTGATCCCCGCTTCTTCCGCTGCGCCGGCCCGTGCGCGCTTGCCGCCGTTGTTGACGCGGCGGGGGCGGAAGCGCCGCCGCGCCGCCTCCTGCTGCATCGTGTCGCCCCGCTTGCCGCCGCCACCCAGCAGGATGTCAGCTTTTGCCTGAACAGCCGCAAGCACCTGCCGGCGCTGGCGGCCACGCAGGCGGCGGCGGTCATCGTCCACCCGGACATGGCGGACAAGGCCCCTGGCACCGCCGTCGCGGTTGTCGCGCCCGATCCGCTTACGGCGTGGGCACGGGTCGCGGCGCTGTTCCATCCCGTGCCGCCGGTTTCCGCCGGCATCCATCCGTCCGCCGTTGTCGCCGCCACGGCCCGTGTCGACCCGAGCGCCGAGGTCGGCCCCCTGTCCGTCATTGGCGACAATGCCGTCATCGGTCCGCGCGGGCGCGTTGGCGCGATGGCGGTCGTTGGCGATGGCGTGGTGATTGGGCGGGATGTCCGCATCGGCGCCCATGCCTCGGTGTCGCACGCGTTGATTGGCGACCGGGTGTACATCTACCCTGGCGCTCGCATTGGCCAGGAAGGCTTCGGCTTCGCCATCACGCCCGAGGGGTTCCATACCATCCCTCAGCTTGGCCGGGTGCTGATCGGGGACGACGTGGAGGTTGGCGCCAACACGACGATCGACCGCGGCACGCTGGAGGACACGGTGATCGGCGCCGGGACGCGGATCGATAACCAGGTGCAGATCGGCCACAACGTGCGTCTTGGCAAAGCCTGTGTCCTGGTGTCCCAGGCGGGGATCTCCGGCTCGACGGTGCTGGAGGATCATGTGGTGGTCGCCGGGCAGGCGGGCCTCGCGGGGCATCTGAGGATTGGCGCCGGCAGCCGGATCGGCGGCCAGGCGGGCGTCATGGCCGACATTCCGCCCAAGTCCGACGTTGTCGGCGCGCCGGCCCAGCCGGTGAAGGCGTTTTTCCGGGAACTCGCGACTCTCAGGCGGCTGGCCCGCGCGGCCAGCGCGAGTGGACGCACCGACGGATCGCGCGCACAACCGAAACCCGACGTGGATTGAGCCAATGGACAAGCCGGTGGAACAACGCGCAGGCGAGGGTCGAACAGTCGAGCTGATCGACATCCATCGGATCATGCATGATATTCCGCATCGCTATCCGTTCCTGATGCTGGATCGCGTCGTGGACGTTGTGCTGAACACGTCGGCCGTGGGGATCAAGAACGTCTCGGCCAACGAGTCGTTCTTCGCCGGCCACTTCCCCAACCATCCCGTCATGCCCGGCGTGCTGATCATCGAGAGCATGGCGCAGACCGCCGCCGTGCTGGTGGTCGAGACCCTCGGGCCGGACGCGGCCGGCAAGGTGGTCTATTTCATGTCGATCGAGAACGCCAAGTTCCGCCGTCCCGTGGTGCCGGGCGACCAGTTGCGCATCCATGTCGTCAAGGAACGCAACCGGGGCAACGTTTGGAAGTTTCACGCCATCGCTCGGGTTGACGGCGTTTCCGTCGCGGAAGCCACCTACGCGGCGATGATCATGGACCGCGCGCCGCCGGCCTGATGAGGCTGGCATATGCCGCCACGCGGCAAACAGCCAAGCATATCCATGTGAAACAGAGCGTTACAGTCCTGCGTCAGTAACAACCAGCAACAATGATTGAGTTGGTGACATCTTGTCCAACTCATAGTTTCGCCGCGATCACGCTATGGCGACTCGGCAACTCGAATGGGATGCGCATGGATTCGATGATGGACCTTGGCCTGCCGTCTGACGACCGCGTCAGCATCCACCCGACGGCGATCGTGGCGCCGGGCGCGGACCTGGGTCCGGGGGTGCGGATCGGGCCGTTCTGCACGGTAGGCCCGAACGTGGTCATTGAAGCCGGCGCCGTCCTGGTTTCGCATGTCGTGGCGGAAGGCCACACCCGCATTGGCGAAAAGGCGCAGTTGTTTCCGTTCTGCACAGTGGGACTGGCGCCGCAGGATTTCAAATACCAAGGCGAGCCGACCCGGTGCGAAATCGGCGCGCGCACCTTGGTGCGGGAACACTGCACCATCCATCGCGGCACCGCCACCGGCAGCGGCGTGACCCGGATCGGCGCTGATTGCATGATAATGGCGGTTGTCCATGTCGCGCATGACTGCACGCTGGGTGACCATGTGATTGTCGCCAACAACGCCGTCATGGGCGGGCATGTGAGCATCGCCGACCATGCGGTGATCGGCGGCGCGGCGGCGATCCACCAGTTCGTGCGTATCGGCCGAGCGGCGATGGTGGGCGGCGTCTCGGGGGTGGAGGCGGATGTGATACCGTTCGGCAACGTCATGGGCAATCGCGCGCGGCTGGTGGCGCTGAACGTCATCGGCCTGAAGCGGCGTGGCTTCGATCGATCCCAGATCCAGCGGCTGCATGCGGCCTTCCGCGCTTTGTATGGCAAGGAGGGCGTATTCGCCCAGCGCCTGCGGACGACTCGCGCTCAGTTCGGCGCTGATCCGCTGGTTGCCGAGGTGCTGGCCTTCATTGACGCGCCCAGCCACCGGGGCTTGATAAAGGCGGAGTAGGATCGCACGCACCTGCGCTGAGCGCTTCTCGCGGCGGGCGCGGCACCGCATCGCACCGCAATCCGGTTGGAATCGCGGTGCGCCATGGCTCTTTTCCCAAGCGGATTAACGCCTCCAGGCCGTTCGGCGATCCGCTTTAGGCTTCTTTCTTGGGAGGACGGAGACAACCTCTCGTTAGG
>CAXTXZ010000033.1:6557-8390 GCA_964248015.1 uncultured Rhodopila sp.
ATGTTCCCAACAATAACATGGCATCGGGTGCAGGATGGCGGGAGCTGCAACGGTAGATAGCAAATATTACCAGGTTGCCGGACCAGGTTCCTTTGCCGAACGGCTGGTTACACGCGCCCGCGACAACATCTTCACTGACTTCATGCGCCTCGTCGTCCCACGTCCCGACGCCGCCATTCTCGATGTCGGCGTGTCCGACGTGGTGGGCGAGGCCGCAAACGTGCTGGAGCGCAAATATCCGTATCCCGAGCGGATCACCGCTGTCGGCCTGGGCGAGGCCTGCGCCTTCCAGGCCACCTTCCCGCAAGTCGCCTACCATCAGATAGAGCCCGGCCAGCCCTTGCCCTTTGGCGATGCCAGCTTCGACGTGGTGACCTCCAATGCCGTGCTGGAGCATGTCGGCAGCCCGGCGGCGCAGGCGGCCCTGATGGCGGAGATGACGCGCGTTGGCCGGTCGGTCTTCATCAGCGTGCCGCACCGGATGTTCCCGGTCGAGCATCACACTGCCATCCCCATCCTGCACTGGCTCGACGCCACCTTCGCGCCGGTTTGCAAGCTGCTGGGCAAGCAGGAATGGGCCGATCCGGCGAACCTGATCCTGATGACCACGGACCGCCTTTCCTCTCTTCGGCCCGCAAGCCGCAAGGCCAGCATCGGCATGACGGGCATTCATCTCGGGCCGTTCAGCTCCAACCTTTACATGTTCTGCCCGGCGTCCTGACGCGCCTAGCCTGGCTGGCGGCAACGACAGCGCCACGGTTCTGTCGGATCTGGCTCCGTTGGTTATCCAAAGGACCGGCCTACGGCTGCTTCCGAGGAACCGCGAAGCCGTGCGAATTGGCCATCTGGGTGGTCATTGGGCCAATCTGGCGCGCCATCCGTGTTTGGAGCGCAGCGCGCAAAGTTGGCGCGGCGCAGCCTGGCGGGCAGTGGCGCCAGGCCAGCAAGCGGGCAAACGCCTAGTCCGGCCATGGATGCTTGCCGCATCCGCCGCCGGCTGCGATCCTCCAAGCCAAGGAACCGTCGGGGAACAAGCCATGAGCGACACGCTGCCAACCGCCACGCGGATAGCCGATCCGGGCATACGCGCGCTTTACCGCCTGGAGAACCGCTGGCAGGCGTGGCTCGACGTCGAGGCCGCCCTGGCGCGGGCGCAGGGTGAGCTTGGCATCATTCCCGCCGACGCCGCCGACGCCATTGCCGCCGCCGCTCGGCTGGGCATCATGGACCGCGCGCGCATCGATGAGGGCTTCGCGCGGACGGGCCACACCATTGTTCCCCTGGTCTGGGAGCTTGGCCGGGTCGTTGGCGAGCCGCATGGCGGCTGGGTGCATTGGGGCGCCACCACGCAGAACATCACGCAAACAGGCGATTTGCTGGTGCTGCGCCAGGCGCACAGGATTTTCCTTCGGTTGATCGGCGACACGCTTGCGACGATGGCCGATCTGGCGGAACGCGGCGCGGCGATGCCGGTCGCCGGCCGGACGCATGGCCAGCACGCCGTTCCCGCGACCTTCGGCTACAAGGTCGCGGCGTGGATCGATGAACTGATCCGCCACGCCGAGCGGTTTCGCCAGGCCGCGCCGCGTTTGTTCGTCGCCATGCTGGGCGGCGGGGCAGGGACGTATGCCTCGCTGGGCAGGAACGGGCCGCCTGTCCAGCAGGCGATCGGGCGGTTGTTGGGCTTCGGCTCCATGACCGTGCCGTCGCGGGCGATCGGCGACCACCTGGCGGAGAATGTCGTGCTGCTGGGCCTGCTTGCCGCGCCCAGCGGCAAGATCGGGCGGGAGGTGGACACGCGGATGAAAACCGAGGTAGGCGAGGTCGAGGCAC
>CAXTXZ010000033.1:8400-12692 GCA_964248015.1 uncultured Rhodopila sp.
AACCGGTGCCGCCCGGCACCGTCGGCAGCTCCATCATGCCGCAGAAGCGCAATCCCAAGCTTTGCCAGGATATCATAGCGGCTGCGGCCGACATCCGGTCCCAGGCGCCTCTGGCGCTAGAGGCGATGATGACCGAGCACGAGGCGGATCGCACGACCAGCCTGATGATGGACACGGCGGAGCAGCGCGCCTGCGTCGCGACCGGCGACATGCTCAGCCGGCTGCACGAGGTCATGCGCGGCCTGCGGCTGGACCCGGCGCGGATGCGGGCCAACCTGGACCTGGGCGGCGGGCTGATCATGGCCGAGGCGGTGATGCTGGATCTTGGCGCGACGATTGGCCGGCAGCATGCGCATGACGCGGTGTACGACGCGGCGCAGGATGCCTTCGTGCGGGGGGAATCGTTTTGCGCGCTGCTGGCGGCGGATCGCCGTGTCAGCGCGCATCTGACGCCGGCGCAGATCCAGGGGCTGCTCGACCCGACGGCTTACACCGGTCTATGCGCGGACATGGCACGCGAGGGCGCTGCCCGGGGACGTGCCGCCGCGAGGGAGTTGCTGCAATGACCGAACTGGATGTCGATCACCTGCGGTCATGGATCGGCCGGCAGGAGACGCTGCGCGATCACGTCACGCGGTTTCCGATGGCGGCGTTGTCCGCCACGCTGGACCGGGACGATCCCGCGCCGGAGGCTGGCGATCCGCTGCCGCCGCTATGGCACTGGCTGTATTTCCTGCCGACGGCGCGGCAATCAATGCTGGGGGCGGATGGCCATCCGGCGCGTGGCGGGTTCCTGCCGCCGGTGCCGCTGCCGCGCCGGATGTGGGCGGGCGGACGTTTCACGTTTCATGCCCCGCTGCGCGTGGATGAAGCCATCAGCCGGGTTTCAACCATACGGGATGTCACGGTGAAGCAGGGACGCAACGGCGCGCTCTGCTTCGTGCTGGTCAGGCATGACGTGTCCGGCCCGAACGGCCTGGCCTTGGTTGAAGAGCACGACATCGTCTACCGCGACAATCCGCCGCCGAATGAGGCGCCGGCCGCGCTGCGTCCCGTGCGGACGGACGATGCCTGGCGGCGTGACATCCAGCCCAGCGATCCGCTGCTGTTCCGCTACTCGGCGCTGACGTTCAACAGCCATCGCATCCATTACGACCGGCGTTATGTCACTGAAACCGAGGGATATCCCGGCCTTATCGTGCATGGCCCGCTGATCGCGACGCTGCTGATCGACCTGCTGCGGCGGCATGCCGACCAGCCGGTGGCGTCCTTCCGCTTCCGCGCGGTCAGCCCGCTGTTCGACATCGCGCCGTTCTCGGTGCATGGCGTTCCCGACGGCAAGGGCCAAGTCGCGCTGTGGGCACGCACCGCGTCGGGGCATCTGGCGATGGAGGCGGAGGCGAAACTGACGGCGTAGCTTGGACCCGTACACGGCGTGCGGGATCGTCGGCGCCGGCTGTTTCGTCGCGGCTTATTTCGCCAGTGTCCAGGGTTGGGTGGCGGTGACGGATTGGCGGTTTCCCGCCGCCAACCTGGCAGGCGCCCTGCTGCTGCTGGTGTCCTTGTATGATGCCTGGAACCTGCCGTCCGTGGTGATCGAGACATTCTGGGCGTTGATCAGCCTGTATGGGCTGATCCGCAACCGGCGGCGTTGATCAGTCGTCGATCCGGTGAATGTCATGCACGACAATGCCTGACTTGCCGGCAGGCACGTTCAGCCAGTCGCGGTGGCGCAGCGTGCGCTCCGCGTCGCGACAACCGCTGGCCCAATGGTCACGCATCGAGGTCGCGCTGAACTCGTAGTCCCTTGCCTGGGTCTCGTAGGCGGTCTGCTGGTAGATAAGCTGCAAGATGGTGGCCTCGGGCATGTGGTCCAGGCGCTGCTTGAGCGCCCGTTCCTCGGCATCGAGCTGATCGTCGGGCAGCTTCGCCAGGAGCTTCTTCATTATCAGTTCGTCGCCGCGCTTGGTGCGGAAGTAGTCCGTCACCAGACGCGTGCGGCTGGAGTACTGTATGTCCTTCTGGCGTGCCAGCACGTCATTCATGTCGCGTGGCAGGTTGCCGCGCGCGCTGAACAGGTCGACTTGGAAGATCAGCATGCGCTGGCAGGTCGCCGTGTCCAGCACGTGCTGCAATGGCGTGTTGGACACCAGGCCTCCGTCCCAGTAATGGTCCGTGCCGATCTGCACCATGGGGAGAGCCGGCGGCAGCGCGCCGCTGGCCATGACGTGCTCAGGCAGGATTTCGGCCATCTGGTTGTCGAAATAGGCGAAATTGCCGTTCACCACGTTCACCGCGCCGGCGGCGTAACGCACGGCGCCGTTGTTCAGCAGGTCGAAATCGACCAGCCGCAGCAACGTTTCCCGCAGGGGAGCGGTGTTGTAGAATGCGGTCGCGTTCTTGCCGCCGCGGGGGCTGAGCCAGGGGCTGACCGCGTGCGGGATGAAAAAGTTGGGCTGGCCGAGCAGGGCCGTCAGGGTGGACGACCAGGTGTTGAGCGCCTTGCGGGCATTGTCGCCATCCGGCGTGAATGGCCAGATTGGGCGGGAGGTAATGCCCTCCCAGAAGGCGCGCAGCCGGTCCAGCCGGTGTTCCCGCTTGTTGCCCGCGATGATGGCGCCGTTGATGCCGCCGATGGACACGCCCGCGACGCTGTCCAGTTCCAGCCCGGCCTCGTGCATGGCCTGGTAGATTCCGGCTTGATAGGCGCCGAGCGCGCCACCGCCCTGCAACACGAGGGAGATGGTGTCGCATCCGGAGGGCCTCCAGGGAGGCGTGTCAGCATGCTTGGAGGCAAGCGAAGGAGAAGGCGTGCAGGCGTCCATGATGGCCTTTTCTGCTGTAGGTCTGGGTAGGGTTGCAAGTGCGCGGCTCGGCTTGCCTGAACCTGGCGCCGCACGGGGGCATGCCGCGTGACGCATCCGCCAGTAGCCGCATTTGCATACAGCAGCTTGGTCGCGTTGTCGTCGTGTTCCTGGGTGGAACTGATGGCTTGATGGCCCAATGGCAGAAACGTGGTTCCCGCGCCATGCGCTTGCTCGGCGGCGCCGGCCTGGCAACCCGCGGCGGCGCGAAGGTGTCCATTCAATGTCGTGAAACTGGCGCTTCCCTAAAACGAGGCCGTGCACGACTATTGGCCCGTTTGCAAAATAGCTGAAGGATCTCCGCATGAGCCTGCATGGAAAAGTCGCATTGGTGACCGGATCGACCAGCGGCATCGGGTTGGGGATCGCCAAGTGCCTGGCCGCAGCCGGCGCGGACATCATGCTGAACGGCTTCGGCGATGCGGCGCAGATCGAGGCGGCGCGGGCGGAGGTGGAGACAGGGCACGGCGTGAAGGTCGGCTACAACGGGGCCGACATCAGCAAACCCGAGCAGATCGCCGCGATGGTGGCGGCTACGCGGGAGTCGATGGGCTCGCTGGACATCCTGGTCAACAACGCCGGCATCCAGTTCACCGCCAACATCGAGGATTTCCCCAACGAGCGCTGGGACCAGATCATCGCCATCAACCTGTCAGGCGTGTTCTTCGGGATGAAAGCGGCGATACCGGGGATGAAGGCGAGGGGCTGGGGGCGGATCATCAACATCGCCTCGGCGCATGGCCTGGTCGCCAGTCCTCAGAAGGTCGCCTATGTCGCGGCCAAGCATGGCGTGGTCGGGATGACCAAGGTGGCCGCCATCGAACTCGCCAATGCAGGCGTCACGGTGAACGCGATCTGCCCAGGCTGGGTGCTGACCCCGCTGGTGGAGAAGCAGTTGCAGGCCCGTGCTGGCAAGGAGGGATCAACGGTGGAAAAGGCAACCCATGACCTTGTCACCGAAAAGCAGCCGATGGCACGGTTTACCGCCCCCGAGCAAATCGGCGCGCTGGCGGCCTTCCTATGTTCCGATGCCGCAAGCACCATAACCGGCGCGCCGCTGTCGATCGACGGCGGTTGGACGGCCCAGTAACAAACGGTTACGCATAAGCTTCCCGCAAGAGTTGCAACAGGTGTAGAGAACGATTGTTCGCTGCTGGACGGAGCGGTCATGCAGACTGAGGAAACGGCTCGCTTCACGACGATCATGACGAAGTCGGCCGATCTTAAACGGCGCATTGCTACGGAACTGGCCGGTCCGGTCATCAAGGTGGTTGACGCCTGCGAAGCCAGCCTGCGCGGCGGCGGCAAGCTCCTGTTCTGCGGCAATGGCGGATCGGCGGCTGATGCTCAACACTTGGCCACGGAAATGCTGATCCGGCTGCGGGGCAGCCACGAGCGTCCGTCGATCGCCGCCCTGGCGCTGACGCT
>CAXTXZ010000033.1:12792-14361 GCA_964248015.1 uncultured Rhodopila sp.
GCCGTGCTTGAGCTTCTTGAAGACCGCATCATCGCTCGGCCATACCATTGAGCATCCTGCTCACCGGCTGCGCCGGGTTCATCGGGTATCATGTCGGCGAGGCGTTGCTGGCCCGCGGTGACGCGGTGGTCGGCCTGGACAGCCTTAACGACTACTACGATGTGCGCTTGAAGCAGGCTCGGCTTGACCGGCTGCGGGCGCATGAGGGCTTCGCGTTCCATCATCTGGATGTATCCGACAAGGATGCGGTGGGGCGGCTGGTTGCGGATCATCCTGGGTTGATTGGCGTCGTGCACCTCGCCGCGCAGGCGGGGGTGCGGCATTCGCTGGTCGATCCTTACGCGTATGTCCAGGCCAACGTGATGGGGCATCTCGTGGTGCTGGAGGCGGCGCGGCGCATGCCGGCGCTGCGCCATCTGGTTTATGCCAGCACGTCGTCAGTGTATGGATCGAATACCGAAATGCCGTTCCGGGAGACGGATCGGGTGGATCATCCGGTGTCGCTGTACGCGGCGACGAAGCGAGCCGATGAGCTGATGAGCCAGGCTTACGCGCATCTGTTCGGCTTGCCGCAAACCGGCCTGCGGTTCTTCACCGTGTATGGCCCATGGGGCCGGCCCGACATGGCGTATTTCAGCTTTGCCCAGGCGATCCTGGCTGGCAAGCCCATCACGCTGTACGACGAGGGACGGTTGCGGCGGGATTTCACCTATGTCGACGATATTGTCGCTGGCATTGTCGGCAGCCTGGACCAGCCGCCCGAGGACCCGCACGTGCCGAGGTTGCTGAACATCGGCAACCATCGGGTGGAGGAGGTTCGGGAACTGGTCCGGCTGCTGGAGGAAGCGCTTGATCGCAAGGCCATTATCCATTCAGCTGCGCGGCCGTCGGTCGATGTCGAGGCGACGTTCGCCTCGGTGGATGCGATCGGCGCGCTGACAGGCTATGCGCCGACGACGCCGCTGTCCGTCGGGATCCCCCGGTTTGTCGCTTGGCTTCAGGGATGGCAGGCGAAGTAACTTAACGATCCATTAAAAAACCTGCTTGACGCCTGCATCGGTAAGGCCTACATCGCCTTCACCGAGACGGACGCTTTCACTTGCTTTGGTTCGCCGGTTCGATTATCTTTCTCGGTTCACGCCGAGTTGGCGTTCAGCAAAGCAAAATGGCCTGTAGCCCCGCATGAAGTGGGCGGAAGTCTGTTCTTGCCTTTGGTTCTTTGACATTTGCATAGGCTAGGAAGGGATACGTTGGCGGCGTCCTGTTTGCTGACGGGCGAGTGGTTGCCTGTTGGGATTGGGCTGGGCTTGTGGATGGCGGGGCTTGTGGTTTTGTCTGTTTGTTCCAGGTTTGGCTGAGTTGGGCGTGGTTTGGCGTATGTCTCTTTTATATGCGTTACAGATTACGCTTGTGAGGCTTGGTTTTCCCCTCCGTTGGTGGGGGGAGGGCGTATGGCTTGGGATGAGGGACGGGATCTTTGTTTGTTTTCGCGCCTGCCTTTGGGCGGGTTTCGGGGATGAACCTGAGAGTTTGATCCTGGCTCAGAGCGAACGCTGGCGGCATGCTTAA
>CAXTXZ010000034.1:0-4144 GCA_964248015.1 uncultured Rhodopila sp.
TGATCAGGTGCATGTCCCGCTTGCGCAGGTCATAGGTGCCCGCGAACTCGCTGGCCCGCCCGACCGGCCAGGTGACCGGGCACGTGTCCAGCGCCAGCGTCGAGGCGATCTCGTCCAGCAATTCGATCGGGTCGCGCGCCTCGCGGTCCATCTTGTTGATGAACGTGACGATCGGGATGTCGCGTAGCCGGCAGATTTCGAACAGCTTGCGCGTCCTTGCCTCGATGCCCTTCGCCGCGTCGATCACCATGACAGCCGAGTCAACCGCCGTCAGCGTGCGGTAGGTGTCCTCCGAGAAGTCCTCGTGCCCCGGCGTGTCCAGCAGGTTGAACACGCAGTCGCGGTACTCGAACGTCATCACCGACGTCACCACGGAGATGCCGCGCTCCCGCTCGATCCCCATCCAGTCCGACCGTGTCCGCCGCCGCTCGCCCTTTGCCCGCACGTTGCCGGCGAGCTGGATCGCGCCGCCCGCGCGCAACAGGTGCTCGGTCAGCGTCGTCTTGCCGGCGTCGGGGTGGGAGATGATGGCGAAGGTGCGGCGTCGGGCAATTTCGGTGATCGGGTTGGTCATTGGTGGCTTTCGTGAAAAAGGCGAGGGCTCCGCCCCTCGACCCCGCCAAGGGCCGACGGCCCTTGGAACCGTGACTATTAGGGCGTTTCACGGAGACGAGCTATGCTGTCATGAACCACGCCCAGGGAGCCTGCCATGAAACTTCATCCCTTTGGTCCGTTGTTCCCCGTTTCCACCCTGACGCTTGGCGGCGGCGGGCTGGGCATGCTTTGGGGCCAGACGACCTTTGACGAGTGCGTCGCCACGGTGCATGCCGCCGTGGCGGCCGGGATCAACCTGCTGGATCTGGCGCCTCGCTACGGCGACGGCAAGGCGGAAAGCGTCGTCGGCCAAGCCTTCGGCGGCCGTCTGCCCGAGGGCATCTACCTCACCAGCAAATGCAGCCTGGGCAACCCACCGCCCGAGCGGGTCTACGCCATCCTCCGCCAGTCGGTCGAAACCAGCCTGCGCCTGCTCCAGCGCGACCGCCTCGACATCTTTTTCCTGCACTCCAACATAGCCCCCGACGGCCACCCGATGTGGAACGCGTCGGACGTCACCCGCCTGACGCCGGTGTCCCTGTTCCGCTCCCACGTCCGCCCGGCCTTTGAAAAGCTGAAGCATGAGGGCCTGATCGGCGCATGGGGCCTGACCGGGATCGGCCATCCGGACGCGATCATCGACATGCTCGCCGAGGACCCCAAACCCGCCGCGGTGCAATGCATCGCCAACCTCCTGGACTCGCCGGGCGGCCTGAAATTCTACGACGGCCCCGCCAAGCCTCGGGACGTCATGGCCGCGGCCCGCGCGAACGGCGTCGGCGTCATGGGCATCCGCGCGGTCCAGGCCGGCGCGCTGACCGCCGCCATCGACCGACCGCTGCCGGACGGCCATCCCGAACGCCGCGATTACGCCACCGCCGCCGGCTTCCGCGCCCTGTGCGCCGAGATCAGCCAGGACCCCGCCATCATCGCCCACCGCTACGCGCTGGGCCTGCCGATCGACACCCTGGTGCTTGGCGTGAAGAACCGCGCGGAACTCGCTGGCTGCGTGGCCGCCGCCGAGGTTGGCTCGCTGCCAGCCGATCTGGTGGCCCGCATCGACGCCAGCGTCCGGCCTTACAGCGGATCGCCGGGGGACCGAAACAGCCCGAGGCGTGAATTTGCTTAGAAAACAACAGACCACAGCGCATCACAGTCCCAACTTGACTGCGACGCGCCGTGGCAAGCCTAACCCATGCAGGCCACGCAAAAACCCGAAAGGGACGTGCCTTCAGGCAATTCCCTTCGACGATCCACGGATCTTGAAGCAATGCGCTGACGAAGCGTCAGCCCTGTTCCAGACAGGCCTCGTTCCTGTCACCCTCCATGGTTTTCACACAGCCTGCATGGTTTGCGTGGCTACAGGCGTGATCTCGTAAATGACCCGCGTTTCTTGTTCGTTATGATAAGGGTAGAAGTCCTTTCCCATGTACTTCTTCGCCAAGCTGTCGATATGAGCGTTGGCGCCCTCGGTTGTTTCCTTGGTCACCGTTCCGCGTATCTGGATGTAGCGGTAATCGTTGTCCGGATCGACGATCGACATCGCCACGTGGGACCCTTCGGACATGTTGCGGTCCTTGACGCGGCCCTTCGCGGTGTTCACCCGCACGACGCCACCGACATAATCGAACCACACCGGCGTGACCTGAGGCGAACCGTCCGGCTGCACCGTCGCCAAATGCGCGAGCGGCTTCTTCTCCGTCAGCAAGTCAAGGAAGCCTGCTGGAATTTCGCTCATGGCGGCTGTACCCTTCCAATTGTCGTGAACTTCGGATGTTGCAACGCCCTGGCCTGGCGAGCAACCACCGTCAGCCAAGCGCGCGCCGGGCAACCGATGCCAGATAGCCCGAGGCCGCCGGCAGGATCGCATCGTTGTAGTCATAGTTCGCGTTGTGCAGGTCGCGTCCGCCATCCGCCGGCCCGTTGCCGATCCAAACAAACGCGCCCGGCCGTTCCCGCAGGAACCAGGAGAAATCCTCCCCCGTCATCGCCGCCGGCATGTCCCGCCGCAACGTCAACCCGGCCGCCGCCGCCGCCTCGGCCGCCACCTCCCGCTCCGTCGCCGTGTTGGCGGTCAGCGGAATGCCGGGCGGGATGTCAACATCAATCGAGACGTCGAAGCTGCGCGCCACGCCCTCGGCGATGCGGCGCACCGCCTGCTGCATCTGCTCGCGCACGTCCTCGCGCAGGGCGCGCATCGTGCCGCGCATCACCGCCTGGTCGGGAATCTGGTTCGCCGCCGACCCGGCCTGCATCACGCCGATCGTCACCACCGCGCTGTCCAGCGGATTGACCGAGCGCGACACCACCGACTGCAACGCCAGCAGCAGGTGCGCCGAGGCCACCATCGGGTCGCGCGTCAGATGCGGCAGCGCCGCATGGCCCGAGTGGCCCGTCACGGTGAAAACCAGCCGGTTGCCCGCCGCCATCACCGCCTCGTCATGCACCGCGACCGTCCCGGCCTCCAGCCCCGGCCAGTTGTGGTAGCCAAAGATCCGTTCCATCGGGAACCGCTCGAACAGCCCGTCCGCGATCATGCTCTTGGCCCCGCCGCCGCCTTCCTCGGCCGGCTGGAAAACCAGTCGCACCGTGCCGGACCAACCCTGGTCGGCCGCCAGCAGCGCCGCCGCGCCCAGCAGGGACACCGTGTGCCCATCATGCCCGCAGGCATGCATGACGCCCGGATTCTTCGAGGCATGGGGAACCCCGCTGGTTTCCAGGATCGGCAGCGCGTCCATGTCCGCCCGCAAGCCAACCGAGCGGTTCGACTGCCCGCGGCTCATCGTCGCCACCACCCCGTTGCCGCCCACGCCCGCGATAAAGGGCACCCCAAGCTCCGTCAGCCTGGCCTGGACGAAGGCGGCGGTCTGCGTCTCATGAAGCGTGAGTTCAGGATTGGCATGCAGATGACGTCGCCACGTCGTCAGCATGTCGTGCAAGGCTTTGTCCATGGAGGCTCCGGTCATGGCGCTGCACGGCATCAGCCTGGCTGCAACAAGGCAACTGATGAAGTCAAGCGCCAAAACAGCAAGCTAGACCATTTCAGGCGACAGGGTCAGCCCCGGAATGCGCCCCAAGAGGGAAATCGGGCGGAACACGCCGGACCTTGCCCGAGCCCCCAACCGGATGCGCCAATCCGCCCGGCACTCGTCAAGGACCTTGTGCATGGGCCTCCGACGGCGCAAGACTCAAAATCGTATCCATGCGCCAGGACCACTCATGTCCGACCCTGCTTCGTCCCCAATGACCTCGGATGCGTTCATCGCCTGGACGATGGAGCAACCGGAAGGCACGCGGCATGAGTTGCACGCCGGCATCGCCGTCAGCATGGCTCCGGAGCGGTGGGCGCATTCCTTAACAAAATTCCACATCGCCCGCCGCTTGGCCGAAGCCGTCGAGCGGCAGGGGCTGGCGTGTGAAGTTCACCCGGACGGCATGGCGGTCGAGATCGACGCCACAACCGTATATGAACCGGATGCCCTGGTTAGGTGCGGCCCGCCGCCGTCGCCGGATGCGGTGAAACTGAACGACCCTGTCATTGTCGTCGAGG
>CAXTXZ010000034.1:4244-14349 GCA_964248015.1 uncultured Rhodopila sp.
GATGACCGCGCCATCATCCACCATGCCCGCAACGCCGACGGGACGATCCTGACCCGCATTGTCCGCGAGGGTCCGCTGCGTCTCGACCCGCCCGGCCTGACGGTGATGGACATCTTCCCCGCCGCGCGCTGACTATCGCCCTGAAGGACCGCCATGCGACGAAAGCCCCGCCCTCCGGCGCAAGTGAATGCCGGTGACCCGCCTCGCCATCGCCGGAACGTCGGACCCCAGCCGGTGCCGACATTCCAGCCTGGTCCCGAGGCGCCACCGCCGCCTCAGCCGCAAGCCGACGCCGAGGAAGAGGCTGTGGTGGCAGCCGTCAACCGCATGGTCGAAGCAGCCTACACCTGATGGTTCCTCCTGCCGGACGCCGGGCCGACACCTTCATCCGTTGACCTTGCGCATGACCGCCGCCCACTGGTCCAGCATCGGCAGGATGACGTCGGCCGGCTCGGAGGGCAGGCTCGGGTACACCATGTCAACGCCCAGCGCCTTGTATCCCTCGATCAGCGCCACATCAGGCGGCTGCGCCCCGATCACGATCGGCATCGTCGCCGGGTCACGCCCAGCCTCCGCCGCCATCTGCCGGAAGCGCGGGATCACCTCGCTCAACGGAGCCTTGTCCGCCCGAGTCACCTGCGGCATCCAGCCATCGCCATAGCGAACGGCACGCCGAGCGGAGTAGGGGAAGGCGCCGCCGATGAGGATGGAGGGATAAGGCTTTTGCGCCGGCTTCGGCCAAGTCGCCATCGGGCCGAAATCCACGAACTCCCCATGGTACTCAGCGGCGTCCAGCGTCCAGATCGCCTTCATCGCCTCGATCCGTTCCCTTGCCAGCTTGTGCCGGGTGGCGAACACGGTGCCGTGGTTCTCCATTTCGTCCTGGTTCCAGCCATTGCCGATGCCGAACACGAACCGCCCGCCGGACAGCACGTCGACCGAGGCCACCAGTTTCGCCAGTTGGATGGGATCGCGCTGCGCCACCAGGCAGACGCCCGTCGCCACCTTCAGCGTCGTCGTCACAGCCGCCGCCGCGGTCAGCGTCACGAACGGGTCCATCACGTCGTAGTAACGCTTCGGCAACTCCGGCTCCAGCGGGAACGGCGTCTTGCGGCTGAGCGGGATGTGCGAATGCTCCGGCGCCCAGAGCGTGTCGAAGCCCCGCTCCTCCATCGCCCGCGCCAGCACGGCCGGGGAGATGGAGGTGTCGGTGAAAAACATCGAGGCGCCGAACTTCATCGTCATCGTCCTGTCGGAACCGTGAACTCATCCCTGGTTTCAGTCCACCGGAAGCTCGGCAGGCCAAGCCGGAAGCAAGCCGCTATGTCGGACCAGCCCCGACCCGGACCAGCAGCTTGCCGAAGTTCCGCCCGCTCAGGATGCCGGTCAGCGCGTCGGGCGCGTTCTCCAGGCCCTCGACCACATCCTCCCGGTAAACCAGGCTGCCATTGGCCACCAAGGGTTCCGCCATCTCCCGCCACTCGGTCAGGCGCGCCGGCCGGTCGGAGACGATGAACCCCTGGATCAGCACGCGCTTGCCGACAACAAAGCCAAGATTCGGCCCGGGCGGCATCACCGAGGCGTTGTACTGCGACACCATGCCGCACATCGCCACCCGGCCAAACGGATTGAGCAGGTTGAACACCGCCGCCTGCACCGCCCCGCCGACATTCTCGAAATACCCATCGATCCCGTTCGGGCAGGCCGCCGTCAACTCGGCTTGCAGGTCATGCGCGCGATGGTCCACGCAGCCGTCAAACCCCAGGCTGTCCCGCACCCACTGGCACTTCTCGGACCCGCCGGCAATGCCGACAACCCTGGCGCCCGCGCGCTTGGCAAGCTGTCCGGCCACCGATCCGACAGCGCCCGAGGCGGCGGACACGACAAACGTTTCACCCGGCTGGGGCTTGCAGATTTCCGTGACCCCGGCGTACGCCGTGGCCCCCGGCATCCCCAGCACGCCCAGGTACGTGGACAGGGGAGCCGCTCCCTTGGCGATCTTCACCAGGCTGTCGCCCGCCGTCACCGAATGGCTTTGCCAGCCGCGCGAGCCAACCGCCAGATCGCCCGGCGCGAATCCTGGATGGGCCGAGGCGATCACCTCGCCCACCGTCTCCCCGGTCATCACCTCGCCGATCTGGATCGCCGTGGCGTAGGTTTGCTCCTCCCGCAGCCGCCCCCGCATGTACGGGTCGATCGACAGCCAGATCGTTCTTGTCACCACCTCGCCCGGTCCGGGGTCCGGGACGGCCGTTTCCCGTATCTCGAAGTCGTCCGCCGAGGGTTCGCCCCTTGGCCGCCTTTTCAGAACGACCGAGCGGCACAGGCCCGCGCTCATCAAGCCGCCTCCGCCTTGAGCACCAGCCGCCCCGTCACCTTGCCGTCGCGCAGGCGCATCAAGGCTTCATTGGCTTGGTCTTGCGGCACGCTGGTTACTGGCAGCGCCGGCAGGTCGCCGTCCTGTGCCAGCTTGACCAGTTCCCGCAGCTCCTTCGGATTGCCGACATAGCTGCCCTGGATCGTCACCGCCTTGATCGCCATGATCGGCAGCGGCAGCATCAACTCGCCGCCGAACAGGCCGACCTGGATCAGCTTGCCGCCTTTCGCCAGCGCGCCGAACGCGAAGCGCGCCGTGGCGGTGCCGTTCACTAGGTCGATCACCGCCAGCACCGGGCCGCCCGCCGCCGCGATGATCCGCTTCGTCACCGTGGCCGCGTCGCCGCTGCCGTCCACAACCGCGCTCGCGCCCGCCTTCAGCGCCGCGTCCCGCTTCTCCGCGCTGACATCGACGCTGATGATGGCCTCATGCTTCAGCGCCCTCAGCACCGCGATGGCGTTCAGCCCCAGCCCCCCCGCGCCCACCAGCACGACCGGCTGCGACGGCTTCATCGGCATCGCCTTCTTGATCGCCGAGAACACCGTGATGCCGGAACACGCATAGGTGGCGGCAACCGAGGGATCAAGCGTTCCCGGATCAACCAGGTGCCGGGGGTGCGGCGCAAGCACATGGCTGCCATAGCCGCCGTTCTGGTAGACGCCCAGGCTGCGGTTCGCCACCGCGCACATGTTGTCCTCTTCCGCCAGGCACTTCTCGCATGTGCCGCAGCCGACCCAGGGGAAGACGATGCGCAGGTCGCCAGGCTTCACGCCTGTCGCGTCAGGCCCCAGCTTCACCACGCGGCCGACGATCTCGTGACCCATCGCCAGCGGCAACACGACCCCCCGGTCCACCAGGGACATCTTCTGGCCGGCGCCTATGTCGTAATAACCCTCCCAGATGTGCAGGTCGGAGTGGCAGACGCCGCAATGCGTGACCTCCAGTAACACCTGCGTGCCGGTCGGCTCCGGCGTCGGCATCTCGATTTGCTTCAGGGGCTGCCCGTTTTCGACTACGGCCCAGGCGCGCATGGTTTCCTCCTTGTAATTAAAGCCAGGGCGCTGCCCCCGCCTCCGCAGGGGCAAGCCTGGACCCGCAAAGGGGGCTGGCCCCCGTTGATGCCACTTGTTTTTTTTCAGCTCCGCCAAGCCCATGGCGTGGGCGAAGCGGCGTGACGGCTCCGCCGGATCGCCATATTTGCGGTGCATCGCGGTGTGGTAGGCCGCCGCCAGCAGAAGCTTGTCGCGGTCCGGCTGCCGGTTGGTGCCGAAATCCATCAGCATGCACTGGGCGATTTCCTGGTTGTGCGGGTCGTTCCCCAGCTTGCACGCGGCCAGCGCGATGCGCTGCGCCAGTTGCGCGCGGTCGGAAACATTGTCGCAATAGGCCTGCGCCCAACCCAGCGCCTCGGCGCCGTTCAGCGCGCAGATCGCCGCCTCCACCCGGTCCAGCAACCGATGCGCGCTCAGCGCGCTTGCCCCGGCCGGAACCTGCAAGGGAACCGGATGCACCTGACCGACACCCTGCTGATGCCGCGCCACGCAGTTGGCGAACATCGCCGCCACGTAAAGCAGCCGCAGGCGCCGAGGATGGTCAAACGTGTCGTAGAACCACGCCAGCGTGTTGTGGTACTCGTAACAATGGTGCGGCATGTTGAACAGGTTGGGATCACGCGTTTCCAGCACGATTTGCCCGACCGCGATCTGCATCACGTCCAGCATGCGGCGCGGGTCCTTGCCGGCCTTCAGCAGCTTGGTCATCGCCTCCAGCGTCTCGATCTCGCCCATCCGCAGGATCGCCGTCGTCAGCTCCGCCGCCTCGTCCTGGTTGACCGGCTCCCTGTTGCGCAGCATCGCCAGTTCCGGCTCGCTCACGCCGCGGTACGGCACGGCGCGCAACGCCTCGCCCTCGATGGTCATCTTGATGTAGTTGCAGGCCACCTCGTAGGTCGAATACCACCTCGGCCCGACCGCGATGTCCAAAGCCCCGGCGTAGATCACGTTGTGCGCGTGCTCCCACCCCAGCGCGTTGCCCAGCTCGACGGTGGAGCGCGCGCGGTACGCCTTGTGGCCGGTGGTGAACGAACGGTTGTGCAGCAGCCGGTCCTGCACGTCGGCCAGCCCGGCGAAGCACATCTCCGCCAAAACCTCCTTGCGTTCCGCCGGGTTCTGCATCAGCCCGAGGAACAGGCGGTACGCGTCGATCACCTGGCCCCGGTGCACCAGCGTCATCCAGTTGTTCAGCCGCTCGTTCAACGGCCCGTTCTGCGGCATCGGCTCCTGGTCTGGCCAGTAGACCGTCGGCGCGGGCGGCGCCTCAACCGCGCCCATGTTGCCGCGATGGCGCGCGTAATGCCCCGGCGCCTGGTCGATCTTCTGGTTCCAGATATCCAGCCCGGTCGGGATGTACCAGATCGTCTGCGCCATCGGCAGCATCGCCAGGTGCGGCGGCAGCATGCGGTTCAGGTTGAGCGTCGCGCGCGCGCTGAGCAGGCAATGGTCGTTGTTGACGAAATTAGGGTAACCATCGTCCATGCGCTCATGGTACGGCACGTGCGTGTAAGGCGCATGGATGCGCACGCCCTCCGAGATGATCTCCGTCAGCGGCCGCCCCGCCCGCAGCAGGTCGTAAAAGGCATCGCTGGCGCCGCGCTGGTCCCGCATCAGGCAGCGGTCCTCCAGCCTGTCGTAGATGCCGCGAACCACGCTGCAGGGTCGCTCATGCTCCATCGCCACGTGCGTATCCATTGGATTTGCCTCCGGTCATTGCCGCTTTCCCCGATCCTACGCTTGACAGGAAGCAACCGACAACCACCGTGCGGCAAAACATCGGGATATCGCCATGCAAACGCCGCCAGCCGCCAAGTGGACCCTCAGCCTCGTCGCCGGCACGGGCGAGCCGGGCTACGCCGGCGATGGATCGCCAGCCCTGCGCGCAACCCTGAACAACCCGTTCGACATGGCGTTCGCGCCCGACGGAAGCTTGGTGTTCTCTGACACCTTCAACCATTGCCTCCGCTCCATCGATCCTGCCAGCCTCGTCATATCGACAATCTGCGGCTCTGGCGTCCGGGGCTTTTCCGGCGACGGCGGCGCCGCCACGAAGGCGACGCTCAGTGAGCCTTATGGCATCGTCATCAACAGCGCGGGGCATGTGTTCTTCGCCGATCGCCTGAACCGGCGCGTGCGGGCCATCGACGGCGACGGCGTCATCACCACCCTGGCGGAACTCGTCGAACCCAACGGGCTTGCCCTCAGCCCCGACGAATCCCAGCTTTTCATCGCCGACGTCGCTGGCCATCGCGTGCATGCCGTCGATCTGCCCACCGGCGCGGTCCGCGCCTTCGCCGGCACCGGGGAAGCGCGCCACGACGGAGACGGCGGTCCGGCCGAGCAAGCCTCGATCTTCGGCGCCCGCGCCGTCGCGTTCGCGCCGGATGGATCGCTCTACGTCATGGAGCGCCAGGGAAGCTGCATCCGGCGCATCCGCGACGGCATCATCGAAACGGGCGCCGGCACCGGCGCGCGCGGCTACGCCGGCGACGGAGGCGACGCTCGCCAGGCCGTCTTCGCCGCGCCAAAGGAAATGGCTGTTGACAAGCACGGCAACATCTTCGTCGTGGACACGGAAAACCATGCGATCCGCCGCATCGACGCAACGACATGGATCGTGACCACCATTGCCAGCGACCTGGCTCGGCCTCACGGAGCCCTGGTCACGCCGGACGGCGCCATCCTCGTCGCCGACAGCGAGCATCATCAAATCCGCAAACTGACCCCGCCGGCTTAGTTACGCCTCCGCGTCGCGCCATGCGGCGCCGCAAGCTACTCAGGCAGCGCGACCGGAAGCCAAGTCTGCTTGTTGTCCCGCTCCACAAGCACGGCGGCATAGGCGTGCTTGCCATCGATCCGGGACTGGAAGGCGCGCATCGCCTCATCCGGCGTGGACACGGCCTGCTGCTGGACCCGCAGGATGACATCGCCCATCAGCAAGCCGCTGTCGGCCGCGCTGCCGGACGGCTCGATGCCTGACAGCGTCACGCCCGGCTGGCCGCGCGTGGCGTCGCCGAACCGCAGGCCCAGCGCCTTGGGGCGGTAACCGTCTGACGGCGCGAGTTGCCTGCCGCCTTCCAGCGGCAGGATCGGAACCTCGACCGTCATGACCTGTCCCGAACGGTAAAGCGCCAGCACCGCCCGGCTGCCGACCGCCGCCACCGCCGCCTTGCGCGCAAGGTCACGAGGGTCGGCAACGGCTTCGGCGTTGAAGCGGGTGACAACGTCGCCCGGCTGGATCTTGCCGTTCATCTGGCCCGCTTCCGGGCCTAGCGACGCGATCAGCGCGCCGCCGGCCGAGGGGACGCCAATCGCCTCCGCCATCAGGCCGGTGACCTGTTGCGTACGGATCGGCAGCATTCCCGCGCGCACCTCGCCATACTGCCTCAGCCGGTCGAGGGCAAAGCGCACGTCGTTCGACGGGATGGCGAACCCGACGCCGGCCGAACCCTGGCTGGGCGCGAACAACACGCTGTTCATGCCGACAACCTGGCCCTGGAGGTTGAACAGCGGCCCGCCCGAGTTGCCGTGGTTGATCGCCGCGTCCGTCTGGATGTAGTCGTCGAACGGGCTTTCCATGATGTCGCGGTTGACGCTGCTGACAATGCCGGCCGTGACGGTGTTGTCGAAGCCGAACGGGCTGCCGATGGCGATGACCGTGTCGCCGACGCGAAGGCTGTCGCTGTCGCCGAAGGACAGGATCGGAATGTTGGCGCTCGGGTCGATCCGCAGCAAGGCAATATCGCTCTTGCTCGCGCTGCCGACAATCTCGGCCCGATAGCGCGCGCCGTCGGCGGTGCCGACGAAAATGGAGATGGAGTTCTCGACCACATGCCGGTTGGTCGCCACCAGCCCGGCGGAACCGACGGCGAACCCGGAGCCGATCTTGCTGACAGGTTGCGCGGATGCTGTGCTGGATTGTCCGGCATCCGCCAGGGAACTATCCGGTTCGGCCCCCTTGGCGGGAGGATGCACGACCACGATGCGGACGACGCTTGGCTGCACCCGCGCCACCATGTCGGCGACCACGCCGGTTGGCGACACCACTGCGGCATGCGCCTCGAAACCCGAAGCGACGCACAGCGCGACGATCAAAAGTCCCGCAAGGAATTGGCCCGTGCCGCGCATCCGGCCGCTCCTTTTGTCGAAAGCCAATCCGGGCGGGCGGAACCTGGATCAACATGACCCAGGTTCCGCCACATTCCAGCCCAGTCGGTTACTGCTTGAAAGCGCCGCTGCCCGAGCCAACCACGGTGGGGCTGTTGCCGTCAGTGCGCTGCTTGTAGGCTCCGCTGCCCGGCCCGACCACGGTGGGGCTGTCGCCGTCAGTGCGCTGTTTGTAAGCCTGGCTGCCTGGCCCGACCACGGTGGGGCTGTCGCCGTCGGTTTTCTGCTTTGTCACGGTGGGCTTGGTCGGCGTCGTCGCTGTCTGGGCGAACGCCGGAGCCGCTGTCAGCAATGCAACAGCAGCAAAACTTCCCAATAGATTTCGTAGTGCCAAGTTGAAGTCCTCCTGATTGGCAGTTTCACTTGCCTCACACGCCCAATATGAGATGCCCGCAATCTGAAACAAGCGTTAAGCGATGGATAAGACCTATTCTCACTGAAGCCAGGCAATGCAACGTCTGCTTGCGGCGTCATCCGCCGAGCAGCGTCGGCATCCCCGCTGGTCATACACTGAATTCCACCGTTACGCCAAAAGCCTCGGCCGCGGGGACCAGCACGCTGGTGCCGATCCGGTCAACGCCGCGAATGCCGCCGGCTTCCAGCGCGGTCTCGGCCGCGTCCAGCGACACCGTCCGCAGCGTCAAGGCCGCCATGTAGTCGCGCCGCCCGCGGCTGTCGGGCGCGGCGTCGCCGAACATCTCCCACAAGGCCGCCGGCGTCACCACGTCGAAACGCGACAGGCCCAGGATCAGCGCGCAGCCGTCGTCGGTCGCCCGAACGGTGGACGGGCCGAACATCCGGCGGAACAGGCCGCCCAGCGTGTCGGGGTCCTCGGCGGCGATCACGGCGCGCGCGATGCCGACGGCGCCGTTGGCGTGCCGTCGCCATTCGTCGCGCCAAACCAGCCCGCGCGTCAGGTGCTGGCAAAAATACAGCCGCCCGGCCGGCACGCTGGCGTTTGGCAGGCGCGTGGTGCGGAAAACCGCGTCGCGTGATCCCGCCCCGGTGTCCACTGGCCGGGAGAACTCCTGCGGCGGCTCGATTAGCACCCCGGCCTGCCGCAACGCGTCATGCGTGACGGACGCATCCTCGGTGCCGAACACAAGGCCGTTGAGGCCAAGCGGCGACGCCAGGATCTCGGGCCGGTTCCGCTCGCCCGGCGCGACGGCGATCAGTTCCAGGTAATCCGTGCCGAACATCGCCAGGTGGTTGATCGAGCCAAGCGTGTGGAAGCCCCGAGGCGTCAGGGTGAAGCCAAGGCGAGCGTAAAGGTCGGCGGCCTCGTCAATGCGGTCGCGGACGTTGACGACGACATGATCCAGCGTAGGCACGGGAAGGTGTGGCATGGGAATTCATCCAGATCGTGAAAAGCCTGCGGCGATAAGATGGTTGGCCAGGGTCGGCCTAAACGGGCGTGCCCGCAACCGGGATGCGGACGCGGCAAGGATCGTGTATCATCCCCTCAACGCGTGAAACCTCTCAACGCCTGAAACCAAACCGCATCGCCAAGGATTCCCCATCATGCCCGCTGAACAACCCGTCCTGCTGCTGCCCGGCGCCAGTCGCGGCATCGGCCATGCCACCGTCAAGCGTTTCGGCAGCGCCGGCTGGCGGGTGCTGACGATCTCCCGCCAGGCCTTCGACCCGCGCTGCCCCTGGCCGGGCGGGGAGCGCAACCACATCCAGCTCGACCTCGCGGATGTCGATGTGGTGCGCGAGGCGCTGCCGGAAATCAAGCGCGTCACCGGCGGGCGCCTTGACGCCCTGATCAACAACGCCGCCGTATCGCCCAAGCATCCCAACGGCAGCAAGATCACCAGCCTGGAGATGGCATACCGCGACTGGCTGCATATCTTCAACGTGAACTTCTTCTCGGCCATCCTGCTGGCCCAGGGCTTCAGTGACTTGCTGATCGAGTCGAAGGGCAGCATCGTCAACATGACCTCCATCGTCGGCTCGCGCGTGCACCCTTTTGCCAGCGCGGCCTATGCGACCTCTAAGGCGGGCCTGGCGGCGCTGACGCGCGAGATGGCGAACGACCTCGGCCGCCATGGCGTGCGGGTCAACGCGGTGTCCCCGGGCGAGATCGACACGGCCATCCTGTCCCCCGGCACCGAGGAAATCGTCGAGCGGGAAATCCCCATGCGCCGCGTCGGCAAGCCGAACGAGGTCGCCGACCTGCTCTTCTTCCTGTGCTCCAACCAAGCCATGTACATCACCGGCTCGGAGGTCCACATCGACGGCGGGCAACGCGTGTGAAGCAGGTCGCCGCCGGGCCGGAAGGTTCGGGTGCATGAATCTGCTCGGGATACAATAAGCCATGGCGCATCGCAGTCCCAACTGGATTGTGCTGCGCTTCAGCCCGCGATCATCCTGATCGGAAGCCAGGGCGTGCGTCGCTGGTCCCACTGAAGCCGGACCGGCATCGCCTGGCACGGTCAGGGCGATAGTCGCCTAGAACAACGAAAGCTGGCTTTCCGCCGCGGGCAGGGCGGCAGCCGGCACCGTG
>CAXTXZ010000035.1:0-1608 GCA_964248015.1 uncultured Rhodopila sp.
CTCAACTAAGCTGCGCTTTGCTGTAAATCGAGCCTACGCTGACCGTTGCCGCAGCCGCGGCCACCAGCCGGCGCAGCCGCAACCAGGTGATGATCATCACGATGGTCGTGCCGGCAAACGCGGCAACTAGGATGGGACCCAACCAGTCAAGCCAGGCGAATGGCGCCATCAGATACAGCGCGTCATCAGGATCGAAACCCCACCGGCCGGAATAGGCGCGCGTCTGCGGCGGGCTGCGCTGCTCCAGTTGTTCGCAGAGGATGGAACAAGCCAGCAGTGTGAGGGCGGTAATGATGCCAAGTGGGATTGCCCAGTGCCCAAGCCAGGAGTGCCGCAAGCCGACGCCGATCGCCGCGAAGAAAAGCGCATTGACAATATTGTCAGTGTAGTAGTCGTAAAGATGACCGCGACGGCTCATCATGTTGCCGATCCGCGCCAGTTCGCCATCCGCACGGTCGAGAAAGGCGGAAAGCAGCCATAGCCCGCCGCCCCACGCCATGCCTGGTTTGGTCCCCAGCGCGAAGCAGGCGCAGGCGGCGAGGCCCGCCAACAGGCGCAACGTCGTCAGATGGTTCGGCCGCAGCCGCGTGCCAAGGAAGGGCGATACCATGACGCGCGCCAGCAGATGGGTCCAGGAGTTGCCAATCATAGGACGCCCTCCTGCATCGGCAACGCTGACGCGGCAACCGGGCGGGCCTCCGCGCGATGCCAGGCGAACAGCGCCGGCACGCCAAGCCCCACTTCCCGCAACCGCTTGATCAGTGACAAGGCGATCGCCACTTCCGGCGACAAGCCGAACATTTGGCAAATGACGATGTACCCTCCCTCCTGAACGCCCAGCGCGCCGGGCACGGCAAATCCGACTGCCTTGAGCGCTTGTCCGAGGCTTTCAATAATAAGTCCGGGGACGATGCCGGGATCATGCCCCAGGAAGTGAAGCGCGAGGCAGACCTCGACGCCGCCAAGCAGCCAGGAGGCCATCTGCCACAGCGCCGCCCAGGCCAGCTGCCTGGGCGAGCGGTAGCAGCCAATCAGCGCGTCGTGCAGCCCGGCGACGTTGGCGGCCGCGCTCCATCTGAACGACCGGCCGAGCCGCATCAGGCCTTTTTCGATGCCGGACGCCAGCCCCAGCCATTGCGAGCCGAAAAAGCTGGCGGCGACCAAGACGGCTATCGCCAACCCGCTGACGACGTAGCCGGCAATTCCACCGTCGCCGACACTGTGAAGCAGCAAAAGCAGCCCGAGCAGCGTGAACAGGATCTGGGTCGCCATCTCCATGGTCAGATCGGCGACCGTGCCCGCGATGGCGGGGGCGAGCTTCATGCCGCTCCGCTGCAACAGTCGCGCCACGACGAACTCACCGCCGATCTGCCCGACCGGCAGCAAGTTGTTCACTCCTTCCCGTATCCAACGCATGGCCATGTAGGCACGCAGGCCGGGCCGCGGCACCGTGGGGCCGGCGATGACGCGCCAACCCAATGCCGAGAACAGGATTTGCACCAGGTGGAACGCGGCCACCGTGAGGATCCCGAACCAGCCGGCATGGCGCAACAGGTCCAGGATCCGCCCGACGCCGTAGCTTTCCAGCAGCCACGCCGACAGGCACAG
>CAXTXZ010000035.1:1708-5738 GCA_964248015.1 uncultured Rhodopila sp.
CCGCGTGACGGCCGCCTTCTGGCGCTGGTGAACGGAGCCTATGGCCGCCGGGTCGTCGAGATCGCCCGCCGCCTGGGGCGGGCATGCGTCACCCTGGAGGCGCCGGAGGACCAGCCGATCCTGCCCGACCGAGTCGCCGAAGCCCTGGCCGCGGACCCTGCGATCAGCGATGTCGTGCTGATCCATTGCGAAACCACCAGCGGCCTGTTGAACCCGCTGCCGGAAATCGCCGCCTGCGTGCGCCAGGCTGGAAGGCGCCTGCTGGTCGATGCCATGAGTTCGTTTGGCGCGATGCCGATCGATGGCGCGAAGATCCCATTCACCGCGCTGATCGGGTCCTCCAACAAGGGGCTGGAAGGCGTGCCGGGGCTTGGCTTCGTGATCGTCGAAACCGCCTATCTGCAAGGCTGCGCGCACAACTCGTCCAGCCTCAGCCTGGACCTGTTCGACCAATGGCGCGGGTTCGAGTCGAACGGGCAGTGGCGCTTCACCCCGCCCGTGCAGGTGGTTGCCGGCCTGTGCGCCGCCCTGGACCAGCTTCAGGCGGAGGGTGGCATCGCCGCCAGGCACGCCCGTTACCGCCGGAACTGCGACGTGCTGGCGCAAGGCATGAGGGCACGAGGATTCACGACCTATATCGAGCCTCAGTCGCAGGCGCCGGTCATCGTGACCTTTCGCATGCCGGCAGGCAAATGGTTCCAGTTCCAGGCCTTCTACGATTTCCTGCACGCCCGCGACATTGTCATCTACCCCGGCAAACTCACCCACGAACCCAGCTTCCGCATTGGCTGCATTGGCGCCATCGGTCCTGACGACATGACGCGGGCGCTGGCGGAGATCGATGCCTTCCTGGCGGCGCATCGGACAGCTCAGTCCGCCGCCTGACCGGACCGAGCCAGGAAACCACGGAACCTTTGCGCCACCTCGTGCGGCGCGATGGTTGGGCGGCCCAGTTTCTCAAGCGAGCCTGGACGGATGAGGGCATGCACCAGAACCGGCCCGTCCGCCGCCATCGCCTGCCGGAACGCCTCGGCGAACCCGTCGGCGCTGTCGCACGCGAAGGCTTGGCGGTAGCCGCAGGCCAGCGCGACCGCGGCGAAATCCACCGATGGGGACACTGTCGTTTGCCCCCCTGTCGAGTCGTGGACGCCGTTGTCCAGAAGCACGTGCAGCAATCCGGAAGGCTGGTAAGCGCCGATGGTGGCCATGCTGCCGAGCTTCATCAGCGCCGCCCCATCGCCGTCCAGCACGACCGTGCGCCGCCCGGTGGTCATCGCGACACCCAGCCCCATCGGGCTGGCGCAGCCCATGGAGCCAACCTGGTAGATGTGCTGTTCCCGGTCCGCGAGGGTGAACAGCTCTCGCCCCGCCTTGCCGGTCGTCGCGACGATCGGCGCCTCGTCCGGTATCGACGCCAGCACAGTCGCCAGCAGGGCCAGCCGAGTGGGCCGGCTGCCGCCTTCCCGCAGATCGGCCCGTTGACCCGGCGCGAGCGGCGCCCGTGGCGGTTCATCCAGTGGCTCGTCACGGATGCTGCCCTTTTCGAGCACCAAGGCGAAGGGCAGGCTGGTGCGAGCCATCGTCGCGCGCGCCTCCCGCATCACCGGAACCAGGGCATCCGGGTCATCGGGGAAGCGGCGATGCGGCACTTCGATCACGTCCAGCAGGCTTTGGGTGATACGCCCCATCAGTTCATGCTGCGGCTCGTCGTTCAGCCCCGGCTGCCCCCGCCATGTGACGATCAGCAGCGTGGGAATGCGAAACGGCGCATTGAGCGATGTCAGCGGGTTGACCGCGTTTCCCAGGCCGGAATTCTGGCACATGACGGCGGTTTCGCGTCCGGCGAGCCAGGCGCCGGCGGCAATCGCCACCGCCTCGCCCTCGCTGGCCGCGCCGACGTAGCGCAACGTCCGGTCGCTGGCGGCGCGGTTGATCAGCGGCGTCAGGAAGCTGCACGGAACGCCGGCGTAAAAGCCGACGCCGATGCCCGCCGCGGCATCGAGGAACGATGTCGCCTCGATCATCAGGAGAAGTTCCGTGCTTCGGCCAGGTCGGCGGTGGTGTCCACGTCCAGCCAGTGGCCGGTGATATAGTGTATCGCGATCGGATGGCGCTGGCTGATGCGCAGCAACAGCGCCGGAAGGTCGGCCTGGGCAAGCGTCTCCTCCGCCCGCATCGCTTCCAGTTCGCTTTTCACAAGCTGCGAGCCGTGTGCGCTGAGGTGCATCAGTCCGATCCACTGGCCCGACGCCTGCGCCGGGTCGGCCGCAATTCCGGTCAGCAGCGCCGGTTCATCGTCGTGGTAGCGGCCGGTGTTGCGGATGGTCGCGGTCACCAAGTCGCGCGGGTTGGCCGCCGAGGTGTGGGCGGAATCCACCACGACCGTGATGTCCGCCGCCGAGTCGAGCAGTTCCTCAAGGATGTAGCGGCGGAACAGGACGTCACCATAGACCACGGTGGCCTCGCCCTCCAGTTGCGGCAGGGCGCACGCGAGCGAGGCCGCCTCGCCAGTACCGGCGTAGGCGTCATTGTCCACCACGGTGATGCCGCTCGTGGGGATTGTCTCCTTGCGGTAGCCCCTGACCACGGTGACATCCGCGATCCCGCATTCGTCAAGCGTGCCAAGCAATTGATAAAGCAATGGCTTGCCGCGAACGTCCAGCATGCACTTCGGCCGGTCCGCCGTCGCCGCGCCGAGTCCCGAGCCACGGGAGGCAGCCAGCACGATGCCGCGGACGGAGCGAGTCGCCGGCAGGTAACGCCGCTGCGCTTCCTCCAGCTCGTCGTTGCCGGTGAGACGGAAAATCTCGCGCACGCTGGTGACCCGGCCTTCGACCTCCAGCAGCGACTCGCTCTCGGCGATGCGGAACGCCGTGTCGCGCATCGCCGAAACGGACGCGCGCATCAGGTGGTTGGCCCAGATGACCAGCGATACGCCAGCCTGTCGGAAGGTCTCCGCCGGAGTCGCGTAGTACATCGTCGGCACGATCACGACCGGGCAGCGCCTGTCCCATCGGTCCATGAAGCCAATGATCTCGGCCGCGTCTTTTTTCTTTGAATGCACCAGGATCGCGTCGGCGCCGGCCGCGTGATACGCCTCGGCTCGGCGCAGGGCCTCGTCCATCGAATGGCCGGAGATCAGGGCCTCGGTGCGCGCCACGATCGAGAAGCTGTCGTCTGTCTGCGCGTCCTTGCCGGCGCGGATCCGGCCGCAGAATTCGGCGACATCGGCCAACGGCTGACGCTCGCCCAGGAACGAATTCGTCTTGGGGAACAGCTTGTCCTCAAGGCATACGCCGGCAATGCCCCGTTCCCCCAGCTTGCGGACCAGCCGGCGGACATTGTTGAAATTGCCATACCCGGTGTCGCCATCCACCAGGATCGGCAGCGTCGTGGCATCGGCCATGTATTCCAGGACTTCCAGCACCTGGGTCCACGACGCCTCGTTGCTGTCGCGCAGGCCGAGCATGGCGGAGATCGAAAGGCCGGAGGCCCAGACCCCTTCGAATCCCGCCTCCTCCACGATCTTGGCGGAGAGGCCGCTATGCGCCTCCATGATGAAGGCCAGGCTGGGCGAGGTCAGGTAGGCACGGAGCCTGGCAGCCCGTGACACGGGACCAGCGCCGGGGTCCACAACCCGATTTATCTCGTTAGGCATATCGTGCTCCGGGACGCCGCCAGATTGACCGAATGATCAGAAGTGTGCGGTGTAATTGACTTGCCGCATTTCGACAATCTGTGGAGACGCATCTCATGCCTTCTGGCCTACCCAAAGCAGTTTCGCCGAAAGCCCTGATTCTTGCCGCAGGTATCGGGCGACGGCTGGGTGAGCCCGGAGCAGGCGAGCGCAAGATGCCGAAGGCCATGCTGGAGTTCGACGGAAAATCCCTGCTGGCCCGGCATGTTGGCATCCTCCGTGGGCTCGGCATCAGCAATATTACGGTTGTAATCGGCTTCGCCGCCGCGGAGATGCGCGCGGCGCTCGCGGCGCTTGATGAGGGGCCGCCAGTGTGTGTTGTCATCAATCCGG
>CAXTXZ010000035.1:5838-14296 GCA_964248015.1 uncultured Rhodopila sp.
TATGAGGAGCCAATCCGCGACATGATCATCGCGAGCGCCATGGACCGCTTCGGGTTCGAGGATATCACGGGCCTGCCCTGGACTGAGATCGACTTCCCCGAGGACGTCGTGAAGGCACAGGCCCTGTTGCCGGAGCTGGCGCCATGAGCACGGCCGAAAACCTGTCGCCAAACGGCGCTGAACGGAACCCGACTCCAGAGGAATGCGCCCGCATGGCGCGTGACGGATACTTGGTCGTACGCGGCTTTTTCGGAGCCAGTGAAATCGCTGACCTGCTGCGGTGGACGGCTGAATTGGAAACGGCGCCGGAGGAGGCGGGCCGGCATTGGGTTTATCACGAGGACAGCCTGACCGAGCCGCGGCGTCGCGTTGTCCAGCGGATCGAGAATTTCTGCCCCTTCCATGCCGAATTTGACGCTCTGGTCCGGGACGGCGCGCTGTCGCGCTGGACTTCCGCATTGATGGGCGGCCCGGTCGTGCTTTTCAAAGACAAAATCAACTTTAAGATGCCCGGCGGACCTGGCTTCAAGGCGCATCAGGATCAGCAGGCCGGCTGGGGCCGCTATGCGCCTATTTTCGTCACGGCGATGGTTTCGATTGACCCAGCCATGCTGGAAAACGGTTGCCTGGAACTAACGCCCGGGCGACATCGCGAAGGCTTGCTTGGAGAGGAGTGGAATCCGCTGGACGAAACCAGCATGGCTCTGCAAGTGGTGCCCACCAACCCTGGAGACGTTATCTTCTTTGACAGCTTCGCCCCCCATGCTTCAAAGCCGAATTTCACCGACAGGCCGCGACGCATCCTCTATCTGACTTATAATCTCGCCAGAGACGGCGATCATCGGCATCGGTATTATGAGGAAAAGCA
This sequence comes from uncultured Rhodopila sp., assembly GCA_964248015.1. Taxonomy (GTDB): domain Bacteria; phylum Pseudomonadota; class Alphaproteobacteria; order Acetobacterales; family Acetobacteraceae; genus Rhodopila. Next base: position 6,707 of record CAXTXZ010000035.1, read on the forward strand.
TGCCGCCTTTCCGCCCGATGTTGAGCGTGACGCTGGCAAGACCTACGTGTTCCGCGTGTAGGGCTGGACTGGAGGCACCTCGGCAGTTGCGAGACACGGGTACATCTCGCTGTTTCGGATTGACAAGGGGAGCAGCGTTCAACGGTTGATGTTCGGGACTTGTTCATGACAGCACCACTTTTGAGTAGACGAAGCATCCTTAAGATGACTGCGGCCTTCCTTGCCTGCGTTGCGGTCCCGCCTCATGCCCATGCTGACAGCACTGCCGTCGAGCCAATTCACCAATTGACCAACGGCTTGGTTCAGGTAATGAAAGCCGGTCGCGCCACGCCGTTCTCTCAGCGCTTCGACATGCTTGCGCCTGTGATCGATCAAATTTTTGACCTGAGCACGATCCTGAAGGCGTCAGTCGGCGCGACTTGGGACACACTGCCGCATGATCAACAGGCGACTCTTCTAAAAGCCTTCCGCCGCTACACCGTCGCATCTTATGTCAATGGATTTGACGAGAATAATGAGCACTTCATCATAAACCCTGAGCCTCGAATTGACGGGGACGAGCAGATAGTTCGCATCCAAATCATTCTTGATTCGGGGGGCGAGCACAAGTTGGATCACGTCATGCAGCGGGGCCCCACAGGCTGGCGGGTCGTGGATATACTGGCGGATGGGGTCATTAGCCGCGTCGCCGTGCAACGGTCCGATTTCCGCCAACTGATGAGACAGGGTGGCGCGTTGGCCTTGGCTCAGAGTCTTGAAGCCAAATCGACTAACCTGTCGAACTGAGGCGCATGACAGCCCGTCGGCCACAATCGGCCATGCGCTCGGGCCATTGCTGCTTCACCACCATTACGACCTGATGGAATGACAATGACCGGATGGCTTGCGGGCGCGTCCTGGCCAGCAAGGGCCATTACACCGTGACGTTCCGCTCGCTGTTCGGCGATTGTGCCAATCCGGGTTTGGCGCCTTCTCGCCTATCGCTGTCAGGGGACGGGCGAGGCAACGAGCTTCGCGGCCTTTGACCTTGAGGCTGCGACCGTGGCGCCCGAACTGGCCCATGTGACGGCGCGGCGTGCGGCGCCGACGCCGTTTGGCAGGGTCGCAGACCTGTTGCCAGAGCCGCTGCCTGCCAGTGGGCGGCGAACGTTGGCACAGTGCGCAACAGAACCACCCGGGCCGGCAGGCCGTCGCGCCGATGGGCCAGCATGTCTCTCCCGCGCTGGATGGGGATTGGCTACATCGCGGTCATTCCGATGACGGCGACTTACCTGACGGGTTCCGGGCGTTGCGGCTGATGCCGGCGTCAACCGCGGCGGTGCTGATCTCGGCGCTGATCAGGGTCATTGGGTCTGGGATCATGCCGGGGGGAAACTTCAGGACGCGGCAGGTCGTCGCGTTGGTGATGACGCTGACCGGGGTGACGCTGGCGGCAAGGGGCTAAGGCAACCTCTCCCCGCGGCGTCTTGGGCAATTTTGCCAGGGCTTGTTGGGAGTGATAGATCAGGGCATCCCGCCAGCTTTAGGCAGGGCGGTCTGGCCTAGCACCCATCCCTCCCACCGTTGTATCCACGGGTCGTCCGGCGCCGTATCGGGACGGTTGCCGGCCAGCACGTTCAGCAGGCACAGGACGCCGAGCACGCTGTCGAAGCGGTCCTCCGCGGCGGCGTCGGCGCCGAAACCGTTGGCCAGCGCTTGTCGCATCGCGTCGTCGGGCACCGCTGATTGCCCGTCCATCGCCGCGGACAGCGCTTCCGCGGTGGCGCAGCGATCCGAATGACGCCGCTTGCTGCCGCGCAGCCGGATGCCGAGATGACGCATCGCCTCGGCGGGATAGGTCTCGGCCATGGCGACGGAACCGGGAGACAACAGCGAGCGAAGCGGTCCCTCGAACGGCCAGAGACGCAACGGCGCGCCGGTTTCCAGCGCCGGCAGCAGCAGCGACTGCCAGGCGGCGATGGCGGCCTTGCCCGATTGGTTGGCCCCCAGGGTCCAGAACAGGGGCGCGCCGGCTGGCCGTTCCGCCGTCGCCTTGTCGCAGGCGCGGCAGAGCGCCGCAGCGTCGGGCAGGCCAAGCGCCAGAGCATGCGACAGGCGGGTCATGCCGGCGGCAGCGCGGGCTGGAAAGAACGGACGGCTTGGGCTGACCTCGGCCAACGTACGGCAAACGGAAAAGAAGTCCGCTGGCGCGGCCCGCAGGAAGGCGGGGAAATCACCTTCCGGCAGGGTTACCGCGTAGGCTCGCGGCAGGCCGATCGGCAGATCGATGCCAAGCGCGACAGAGCCGTTTCCGGATTGTCGCATCAGCCGGGCCAGGAGGGTGCCGGGGTCGCCTACGGGTTTCGGCGCTGTCAGCGTCCAGCCAGTGGGCGAGCGATAAGCTATCGTAATCCAGCACTTGCCCGGGTTGATGCTCCAATCGGCGTGCGCCGCCAGGTCAGGAGCCAAGCGGCCGGTGCGCGCGGTCCAGCAGGCGGGACAACAGGCCGGGCGGCTTGGCTGGCTTGGCGGCCTCGGTGGCTTTCAGCTTCAACTTTGCCTCGGTTTCGGCCTCACGCTGCTTGGTGGCCAACCATTTGTCGAGGCTCATGCCGGCTTTGGCGGCGCGCTTGGCTTCATAAGCCCGTTGGCCTTCGGTGAGTGTCTTGCTTGGTGGCACGGCGGTTCCCTGGAATGGCCGGCGCATTTTCGCAGGGAGCGGGCTCAGGATCAAGCGGCGAGAATGGATCAGGGAAGGGCGGCGCTGCCTGCCGCCCCATCGCCTTACCGCATAGTGGAACGCGATGTCGGGACGATCCGTGTCACCACGATGGCGGAGCGGTCCAGGTACTCCGGCACACGGGGAGCGATCGTGTTCTTCCAGTAGTCCGACTCGTAGACCGCGGCATACAGCGCCACCCGCTGCTCCTCGCTTTCAAAACGCCGCAGCCAAACGTAGACTGACGAATCCGTCTCTCCCTGGAAGCTGCCGCAGATCACCATGCCTTTGGATACCTGGAACGGAATGATCTCCTCTTCCATCATCTTGAGCCATCCGGCCATTTGTCCGGGCAGCACCTTGTATTGCCGCAGTTCATAGAATTCCATCGGGTTTCCTCCTGTTCGTGGTCAGAACCGCCAGGAAGCCACGCCCGCCGCGACATGGCAACTCAGCGAGGGGTTGCCGGGGCTGCCGGAAGGGCCTTGCCTCCGGCTGACGCGCGTGCCTGGTGCAACAGCTCGCCGCAGCGCTGGTCATCGGCCTCGGACGTGCCGAACTGCACGGTCGGCAGGATCGCCAGGGGGGCGAACAGCACCCCCAGCCCCGCCACGGCGCCGGCTCGCGCCACGCCTTCGGCCGCCGGGCGGATCGAGGGGTCCTTGAAGGTGCCGCCGATGTTGATGCGCGTGGGCAGGGAACCCACGGTGAAGTGCTTCGCGTCCGTCTTCAGCGCCAGGTCAATCGTTTCCTTCGCCAAGTTGACGTTGCCGCCGACGTTGGTGATCGCTTCTCCCGTATCCAGCGTCAGCGCGTTGAAATCGAGGGTTCCGCGCCGCAGCGCCAAATCGCCGACGAAGCACTCCACGGGCGTCTGCTCTGGCACGCCAAGCGCCGACAACAGGGCCTTGCCGAAATGCAGGCCGGTCAGGTCCACCAGGACGGCGGACAGGTTGCCTCCGGCCATCGCCATCTTCACGTCGCCATTGCCGTTGCCCAGCAGTCCGGCCAGCGACGCGCCGGTCGCGTCGATCGCGCCCACGCCGCTGACCGAGCCGGCGCCCTGGAACGCGTGCGTCGCCGCCATCATCCGCGCCACGTCAAGGTTCTGCATCTTTATGTCCGCGCGCATGTGCACGTCCTTGTTGGACTGCGGCGTCAGGTCGATGTTGCCTATCATGCGCCCCTTGCCGACCCCGAAGCTGAGGGGATGAACAGCGATGCGGCCATCAACCACATCCAATGCAACGCTGAGGTCATCCAGCGGCATGCTCCGCCCGGCGATGCGCGCGCCGCGATACTTCAGGTGGATGTCGGCCCAGTTCAGCCTGGGTATGCTGATGGGCGTGTCCGGCAGGAACTTGCCGCCGGCGTTCGCCTTCTCGGCCGCCGCCTTTTGCTGCGGGGTCGCCGCCGCCGACGAGCCTGGATTGCCGCCGATGAAGCCGCTCAGGTCCGTCAGGTCCACCCGGTTCGATCGCAGGTCCATGGTCACCACCGGCTTGGGCTTGCCGGCCGCCTCGGTTCCGCTTGGCTTGACCGAGATGGTCCCGCCGATGTCGGAACTGCCCATCTGTCCCCGGAAATCCGCGAGCGAAATGGTTTCAAGGCCTTGCAAGTCCAGTTTGCCGCTGATCTGGTAAGGCGGCGTCTTCGGGATCGGGAAGCCGACAAGCGGCTCCAGCAGGCCCATGTCGGGGCCGTTGATCTTCATCGTCACATTCGCGCCCTTGAAGGCGAGCGGGTCTTCCAGCGTGCCGTTCAGCGCAACGTGCGTCGGCCCGTTCGCCAGCGCCAGGTCAACCGGCCAGGGATGCTCGTGATCGCGCAACGACAGCAGCGCTCCCCCGACCAGGTGGGCGGTGATCGGCTGCGCGGCGTAGGCGCCGTGCGCGTCGAGCACGATCTTGGCGTCGGGTCCGTCGCCCTCCGTCGCGACCTGGGCGTTGAAATCGGCTTTCAGCTTCGGCAGCACCACATGCGCCTCGCCGTCGTTGATCCGCACGTCGCCGATTTTCAGGGGCGGCCCGCTGCTGCTGCCGCCGCCGGTCGAGATGCGGAAGTTGGCCTGCTCGTCCGCCGTTTCGGCCGCGTAGACCTTGGGCGTGTCCAATCCGATCAGCGGCAGGATAAGGCCCTGGCCTTTGATGTAGGCCAGGGCGTCGGCCTGGACCGTGAGCCGTTTCACCGCGGCGAGCGGCGGGTCACTGGCAGCCCAGCCCGGCGGGTTGCCGACCACGACATCATCCGCCTCGATCCGCACGACCCGTCCCAGCCGGACGTGCAGATGGGTCATCGTGACAGGCCGGCCGATCGCGGCGGAGGCGCGCGATTCGACAATGGGAATGAACCAGTCCCAGTTCCAGAAAGCCACCAACAGCACGACCAACAGGACCGGGATGCCGATCCAAGCCAAGCGTCGAGGAGTGAAGGAGCGTGCCATGGCTGCGAAAACGTCCAATCGTTGCGAGTGTTGCCGTTGCCGCCATCACGGCCTGTTGCCCGGCAGTGGTGGGCGCGGACGCAGCATAACGCATCATGGCAGAGCAACGCGTCATGATAAGTTGGCTTAGGCATCCAACGCGGCGAAATCATGGCCATGTCGCGTCCTGCCTCCCCTTGCGATTGGCGTTGGTTGCGCCCAGGACCAAACCTGTTCCAGACGAAGCCAGGCTAGACCATTGTTGTGGCGGGCAACCTTACCAGCCAGATTGTTCCAATCAGGCTGATGTTGCTCTAATGCACTGATCCTCCGCTCAGGCGCCGGCCCTGCCAGAAACGTCGCAGGCCCAGCACGCAGACCGGCAGCACCTTCTCGGCGTCCTGCATCAATCCATCCAGCGCATCATCGTCCAGACCCGAATCGCCACGCTCCGCTTCGGTCAAGGTCATTCCGGCAAGGCTGGCGATCGGGATCAGCAGCACGGAGGCGTCCTCATCGGCCAGGGCCGGCTGCCATTCGTCCGATCGCAGGCTGACGGCTTGCATGAAACCGACAGCCCAGTCCTCGGCGACCATCGCGCCAGCCGCGTCGAGCCAGAGAATCGGCGCATAGGACAACACGGTCGCGTCCAGCCCGCCCTCAATCGCGGCGTAGCGCTCGAAGATCGCCGCCTCGACCGCCGCCTGCTCGGCTTGATCGGCGTAATCCGGTTCCTCGTTGTCCCAAATTTCGGCGAGCCAGTCCTCGCGCGGCACCGCGGCGGGTCCGGCCGCCAAGCCAGCCAGGAAGCCGTCAAGCTCCGACAAATCCATGCCGCCGGCGGGCGCGCTGTCGGAGTCGAGAAACTGTGCCAGGTCATCGAGGGTCACTGACGCCACTGTCCAATGCTGTATTGTCTCATGCGAGACTGTTGCCGCGCCGCCAAGGAACGCTCGGTCGCATGACGGAAGAAACGGCCTTTTGCCCGCAACCACCAGGCGAAGGCCATCCGTTGCCGATTGACAAGCCGCCCTTGTCCATCATTCGCGCCGTCTGAGCCCATGACTGCCATGATATGTGCTCGCTACAGGCCCATGTCGAGGACAGGCGTGCTGTCCGTATCCAGGATGACCCGGACCAGCTTCCAGCCGGCTTCGCCTGCGCCGAGGCGAACCGCGACACGGACTTGTCCATTCGCCGGAACGGCTGACGGCGCCGCGGCATCAGGCATGGCCGAATGCGCGGCTGGCGCAGGCGGGGCGCGCGTCTCCATCGCCAGCAGCATGCCACGGTGATTTCCCGCGCCGTTGGGCAAGCTGGAGTTCCACTCGCAAACGGATAAGGCGCGGCCCGGCGTTGTTCTGGTTGCTGGCCAATGTCCGGATCAGGACGCAGCGGTCGGCGCCGTCAACATGTCGTGCGGCGACGGCTACGCCGACATGGACGCCGGCGCGGCCTGTCAGGGCATTTGGCCGGTGGTCAACGTCGCATGGGGCGCGGGATCAGGGGAGCGGCATGGGACGAGGGCGCAAGGCGACAACGGACGCATGATGGGATTTTCCGAAGCCGTCACGCGTCCGCAAAAGGCTCATTGGCCGACAGACACCACCGAGCTGAATGGCAGGGTCAGCCCGCCCATCTGCAATTCCACCGTGCCGGCGGTGTTCTGCACCGAGGTCGCCGTGCCGGTTACGGTGAACGGTATCTTGGCGTTCGCGCCCTGGGCGCCGGTGGCGAGCACGCTGACCGTGTAAGGCCCGTCCGGCTGCGTCACGCCATTGCTGTTCTGGCCGTTCCATGTCCAGGAATTCGCGCCAGCGTTGCTGGTCGTCGTGGCGGTCGCGACTGTCGCGCCCGCCGCGTTGGTGACGGTGATGCCGACGGGCTCCGCCTGCGTGGTGTTGAAGTTGATCTCCGCCGTTCCGTTCTGCAACGAAAGCTGGCTGCTGTTCACCGTGACCGGCTTGCCGATCATGGCCGACGACTGCTCGACCTGGCTTGCCTGCGTCAGGGAGATAAGCTGCGCCAGGTCGGTGTTGGTGTTGATCTGCTGCTCGACGCTGGAGAACTGCACCAGTTCGCTGGTGAACTGGTTCGAATCCATGGGCGCCGACGGGTCCTGGTGCTGCAATTGCGTTGTCAGCAGGGTCAGGAAGTCGTTGAACTGGCCGCCGAGCTGGGACAACGCATTGGTGCCGGTGTTGGTGACCGATCCCGTGCCGGCGGCTGACGTGGCGGCGGCGGCCGAAGATGTTACGCTTCCACTCATGCGGTTGTATCCTTTCGTTCACAAATCAAGCTGTGATGTTCAATCCGACGCGCAGCCATTGTCCGCCTGCCGACTGGTTCGCGGTTCCCGGCGACAGCGTCTCCGCCGCATTGCGCCGCCCGCTGGAGTAACCGCCCTGATCCTGGCCCGGGGTTCCGCCCCTTCCGCCCGACTGCTGGCCGCCGCTGTTCTGGCCGCCGC
>CAXTXZ010000036.1:0-14253 GCA_964248015.1 uncultured Rhodopila sp.
GGTTGTGGACCCGGGGGTCCTCGACAAGAGTGGCGCGCGGCGGAGGCCGGCGCCGGTCGCGGCTGCCTCCGCCTGGCCGTTGCCTCCGCCGGTCGTCCTGCCGGCGCCCGCTGCCTTGTCGGCCAGCGCCGCGCGCGTCGCCGCGCTGGCCCCGGCAACGCTGCTGTCCATCCGGGCCGGCGCCATGGCCGCAACCGGGATCGGCATGGCGCTGGGCGTGCTGTTGCCCACGGTCCCTTGCCGCTCCGTTCTCGCGCGCGACCGCGCGGCCCTATGGCTCGGCCCCGACGAGTGGCTGATCCACGCGCCGCGAACCGCCGGCGGGTTGGCCGCCCTGGCGCGGAAAGCCGTGGGAGAGCACCCGGCCAGCGTCGTCGATGTGTCCTGGCGCACGCTGGCGCTGGAGATCACCGGACCAGATGCGGCCTGGTGCCTGAACGGGTTCTGCGCGCTGGATCTGGATGCCAGGGCATTCCCGGTCGGCATGTGCACGCGGACGCTTCTGGGCAAGGCCGAGATCGTGCTGTGGCGGGTCGCGCCGGACGTGTTCCGCGTGGACGTCGCGCGGTCCTTGTTCCCCTACGTCTGGCAATGCCTGGAAACGGCCTGGACCGCCGTCAGCGGACCTTGCGCCGCGGGCGGCGCTTCCGTCTCTCCGTAGCGGACATAGCCTCGCCAGAACGAGGCATCGGTCAAACGCGACACATCGGTTCGCCAGGCCTGCCTCAAGCGGGGCGCCTGCCGGTACAGGCGCCAGAGCGAGCGCAGCCCGCTGCCGAAAAGCGCGCGGAAACGGTCACGGTCACGGTGAAAAGTCGGGAGGTTGCGGTCCCAATACGTTTCGACGCCGAGTGAATCCGACTCGGAAACCCGGAACCACACAAGATCACGGCTATGGAGCAACTGAGGCATCGCGGCGCGCTTTGCCGGCCGGACCCAGTTGCGCAGGAGGATGCGGGCCATTGCAATGGCAAAACCAAGATGGGATCGTGGCGAGCGGCCAACCGGCGCTTTGGGAAGCAAGCGTTCCCGAGGCGTCCAGATGTCGGGATCGGCGGCGCGCAACTCGGCTAGCCCGGCGTGCAGCGGCCTGGGGTCTTGATCCAGGATGGCGGGGCCACGGCAGAAGTCCTCGATGCCCCGCACGATAAGAGCGGCGCTGTAGTAGCGATAGGTCAGCAGGTGGATAAGCAGGCGCTTCAGCGTGACCAGGGCGACCTGCCGAGGCACGAAGTCCCCGTGCAGGGCGCTGCAAATGAGGCCGTTGCGCGTTTCATAGTAAAGCTGCCAGCCGCCCAGCTTGAGATAAAAGGGTTCGTGCCAGATGCCTATGCCGGGAAGGGAAACGGTCGGGATGCCAAGCTGTTGCAGGCGCATGCCGAACTCGACATCGTCGCCGCGAATGAAGCACGGGAGCGGCAGGCCCGCTTGATGCAGCAGGCGCTTCGGCAGCGCGAACATCCACCAGCCGTTGTAATGCATGGGCGACACGTCCAGGAGCGCGTCCAGGCCTTGGGCGTCGCCGAGATCAAGCGCGTGGTTCAGGGGCACCTGGGCGCCGTTGGGGCGGACGATGGCGCCGGCCTCGTAGAGTGTCGTCGGCTTGATGCTGTCCAGCATGTGGCCGCCAAGCGCGAAATCGCTTCGTGCCAGGGAAAAGAACGCGGCCATGCGCCGCAGGCTTTCGGGCTCCAGGCGGATGTCGTCGTCAAGCAGGCACGCGTGCGTGATGGCAGGGTCGTCAAGCGCTTCAAGCAGGCCGCGGCTGAACCCGCCAGCGCCTCCCAGGTTCGCTTGCTGCACGATTCTTAAGCGGGAACCAAGACGCCTTGCCAGCGGACTGATGGCGGGGTCGCCTGCAAGGCCCGGGCGCCCCTGGCTGACGACGATGACACGCCCGACCGCCTCGTCGAGGCCGCGGTCGTCGGCGATCGAGGCCAGCACAGCGGCAAGTTCACGCTCCCGGTTGAAGGTGCAAATGACCACCCCTAGGCTGACGGGCTCGGGCGGGCGCAAGGGCGTGACGAGCCAGTTCGCGCCGCTAAGCGTAACCAGGCCCGCCTGCGCCGTCAGCTCGAACCAGAGCAGGCCGGATTGCCGGAAGTGCGGCCTGTCATCCGCAAGCGTCACCCTGGTTGCGCCGGATATGTCCTCTTCGTGCAGCAGGGTGACGCCGGCGCTCAAGGTGCGGCGCCAGATGCGCAGGGTCGCGGCTCCCGTCAGCGTGAGGTCAAGGACGAAGGCGCCAGCGTTGGCGTACAGGCGCCAAGGCTGCTCAAACACGCTGTTGAAGTAGGTGTCGAACGACAGCGTCGTGCCCGGCGGGATGACAAGCCCGCCGCTTTGCTCACGCACGGAGGGAGCGGGGCCGGCGGAATGAGCACGCCAGTAAAGCGGCCGAAGCTGGACAGGGCAGGCAAGGTTCACGCGCTGCGCGGGGAAGCAGGTAAAGTCCTGGCCGGTTGCGGGCAGTTCCTCCGGCCAGGCTTTCAATGGCGCATGAGTGGATATGGCATCACCTTTTGAAGCAGGCGGCTGAAACCCGACACCATGTAACTCAGTCTAGTCGCATGCTTCCTTCATCCCCCTGCCTTCGCGAGTGCCAACCGTCAATGCAAATTCTTGAGGCTGATGACCTGACGGCGGAGCGCCCCAACGAGGTAAAGCCGCCGCGGGTGGTGGCTGTGATTGTCACGCGGGACCGGCCGGCCTTGCTGCGCGCGTGCCTGAACGCCGTGCTGGGGCAGGCTCGCGCGCCGGATGAGGTCATCGTGGTGGATAATCAAAGCGGCGCCGAAACAACGGCGCTCCTGCGGGGCTATCCCGCCGTGCGCTGCCTCAGGCTGGCGCGCAACCTGGGCGGCGCCGGGGGATTTCGCGCCGGCATGGAACTGGCCATGCAACGGCGAGCCGTGTGGCTCTGGCTGATGGACGATGATGGGCGGCCAGCCGGCGGGGGATGCCTGGGCACGTTGCTGCAAACGGCGAAGCGGACAGGCGCCGGCCTTGTGGGCGCGATGGTGGCGGACGTTGATGAGACCGAACGGCTTGCCTTTCCCGTGCGGGTGAACGGGCGGACGCTGTTCGAGGTCGAAGACCTTGCCCGTCACGGCGCGGTCGCGGGCTTTGCCCATTTGTTCAACGGCGCCTTGGTCTGCGCGGGCATGCTGCGCCGGATCGGCCTGCCGGACGCGCGGTTCTTCATCCGGGGCGACGAGGTCGAGTTCCTCTACCGGGCTAGGCGGGCTGGCGAACGGATCGTGCTGGACACCACGGCGCTGTTCTTCCATCCCGGCTCGCAAAGCGAAATCCACCCCATCATGTGGGGGCATTTCTACGCCGTGGTGCCAGGGGACGAAGCCAAGCAGTTCTATCAGTTCCGCAACCGCGGCTATATTTTCCGGCGATACCGTATGTGGGGCTGGATGTCCGCCGACCTTGCGCGCTACGGCTGGTACTTCCTGGTCAGCCGTCATGGGGACATGCCAGGGCTGGCGCGATGGATCGCGGCGACGTGGTCCGGCATGCGGGGCAGGTTCATGCGCGACGGGGGATTGCTGTAGCCGCGCTCACGGCGGTCGCCAACTCGCCAAGCGGCAAGCCCTGTCGGGACGAAAACCGGGTTGGCCAGCCGTTCCACACGACAAAGCCGCCCTGACGTTCGCCAGCCGTTCCGATCCGCCCAAAGTTTTGCGCCGTCGTTGAAAGATAGTTCGTGCTAATTGGCAGCGTTCGTGTAGTATCAACGAACGGCTGAACTTTTCAGCCGGGGCAAGGTCCCTAAATCGCGTCGCAAGTCGACGCGCCGATCCCTCCCCTCTTGAAAAGTATGATGCCCCGCATGTGCGCGGGGGTTAGCCCGTTGTGGAGACAAGTTTTGTCTACAGGTACTGTAAAGTGGTTCAACCCGCAAAAGGGTTTTGGTTTCATTCAGCCGGCCGATGGCTCCAAGGATGTGTTCGTTCACATCTCCGCGGTTGAGCGGGCCGGGTTAAAGACGCTGAACGAAGGTCAAACGGTCAGCTTTGATTTGGAGCGTGGACAGCAGGGAAAGACCTCCGCGGTCAATCTTCAGGCTGGCTGACGTGCGGGGCGGCGTGTCGTGCGCCGCCCTCAATGTCTGGGAGCAAGGCAGTGGCAGGCCATAAATTCGCCGTCGGTGACCGTGTCGCGCTGGTTGCCAACAGTTCAAACGCCAATATCCGCCCTGGGGTTTACACCATCGTTCGCCAACTGCCGGCTAGCAGCCAGGGTTGTCAGTATCGTGCGAAAAGCGCGCTCGACAGCCATGAGCGCGTTGTCGACGAGGCTCAACTCCGCCGCGCCTGACCCCAGTCATTCCCGTGCTTCGATAACTGGTCTAATGTTCTCGCAACGCTGACAGCGAAGCGAGGGAACGATGGACTTCACAGGCAAGGTTGCCCTGATCACCGGCGGCGGCAACGGCATTGGCCGAGCTACTGTGGTGGGATTTGCCAGCCGTGGCGCGAAGGTCGTTGTTGTTGACCATGATCAGGCCGCGGGCGAGGCCACCGTTGGCATTGTCCGCCAGGAAGGCGGCGAAGCGCTGTTCGCTTCCGCTGACGTAACCCGATCCTCCGACGTGCAGGCTTACGTCAAGCTGGCATTGGACACATACGGCGCAATCGACTGCTTCGCCAACAACGCCGGCATTGAAGGCAGCGTCGCGCCGACTTATCAATACGACGAAGATATGTTCGACCGCATCATGGCGGTCAACGTGAAGGGCGTCTTCCTGGGCCTGCGCCATGTGCTGCCGGTGATGATCGCGCAGGGCCGGGGCGCGGTGGTGAACACCGCCTCGGTGGCGGGGTTGGTCGCCTCGCCTGGGATGCCGGCTTACGTCGCGTCCAAGCATGCGGTCCTCGGCTTGACCAAGACCGCGGCAGGGGAGGTCGCGCGCGTCGGCGTGCGGGTGAACGCCGTCTGCCCAGGCCCAATCGATACGAGAATGATCCATTCACTGGAGTCGATGCTTGATCCTAATGATCCGGCCAGCGTCGGCAGCCGCTACCAGTCCAACATCCCAATTGGCCGCTACGGCACGGCCGAGGAAGTCGCCAACCTGATCCTCTTCCTGGCGTCGGATCTGGCGTCCAACATCACCGGCGCGCATTACGTCGTCGATGGCGGACGCACCGCGACAGGGGGCGCCGTCACCAACAACCTGGTGCGCTAATGTTGGCCGTCCACACTCCGGTTCTCCAAATTGGTTACCTGGAAGCCGGTCCGGCCGATGGCTTAGTCGCCATCCTGTTGCATGGCTGGCCGTCCGACGTGCATGACTACGATGGCGTGATCCCGCCCTTGGCCGAGGCGGGATATCGCGTGCTCGCGCCGTGGCTGCGTGGCTTCGGCCCGACCCGGTTCCTCAACGGCGCGACACCCAGAAGCGGCCAGCAGGCGGCGCTGGGCGCTGACGTGCGCGATTTCATGGACGCGCTGTCGATCCCGCGCGCGACCCTGGTCGGCTACGACTGGGGCGGCCGAGCGGCCTGCGTCGTCGCGGCGCTGTGGCCGGCGCGCGTCGCCGCCCTGGTCGCGATCACCGGATACGGCATCCAGGACATCGCCGGCGCATCCCGGCCGGCGGCGGCGGAGCAGGAGTTCCGGCACTGGTACCAATGGTATTTCCACACCGACCGGGGCCGCGCCGGCCTGGCCGCCAACCGCGCCGAGATCGCGCGCCTGCTGTGGCGGCTGTGGTCGCCGAACTGGGCGTTCAGTGACGCAACCTTCCAGGCCACCGCCGCCAGCTTCGACAACCCTGACTTCGTTGACGTCACGATCCAGTCCTATCGCCACCGCTACGGCAACGCGCCCGGCGACCCGGCCTATGATGAACTGGAGTCTCGGCTCGCAGGCAACCCCGTCATCGCCGCGCCAACGGTCGTTCTGCACGGCGAGGACGACGGCGTCGGCTCGCCCGCAAGCTCCCAGCCGCGTGATCGGTTCTTCATCAGCGGCTGCGAACGCTTGCTGATCCCGCGCGCCGGCCACTTCCTGGCGCGGGAGAACCCGGTGGATGTGGTCAACGCCGTTTTGCGGCTGAAAGGGAACGCATGATGGAGATCATGCCAAGCGGCGCAACCCTGGGCGCGCGAGTGCTGGGGATCGATCTGGCGAAACCTCTGTCGGACGTTGGCTTCCGCACCCTGCTGCGCGCCCTGGGCCAGCACGGCGTGCTGTGCTTCCCCGAGCAGACGCTGGACACGCCGGCCTTCGCCGCGTTCGGCCGGCGCTTTGGCGACCTGGAGGTGAACGTCGCCAACCTGTTCCACGAGCCGGGTTTCCCGGAGGTGATGATCCTGTCCAACCAGATGCGTCCTGACGGCAAGCCCCATGGGCTGAACGACGCGGGGCAGGGGTGGCACACCGACATGTCGTACAGCCGCGACATCGCGCTGGCGAACGTGCTGCACGCCCAGGCCGTGCCGATGCGCAACGGCAAGCCGGTGGGCGAGACGCAGTTCCGCAACATGCACGCCGCCTACGACGAACTGCCGGACGACCTGAAGCGCACGCTGGAAGGCCGCACGGCCACGCATGACTTCGAAAAATTCTGGGAGGTGATGCGCCAGCGCCCAGGCTCCCGCCGCGCCAAGCTGACCGAGGAACAGAAACGCCGCAAACCGCCCGTGTCGCAGCCGCTCGTGCGGGTGCATCCGCTGACCGGCCGGAAGATCCTGTACGCCAACCCAGGCTACACGATGTGGATCGACGGCATGGACCGGCACGAGAGCGACACGATCCTCGACTACCTGTTCCGTCACCAGGAGCGGGCGGATTTCCTTTACGCGCACCGCTGGGCCGTCGGCGACGTGCTGATGTGGGACAACATCGGCACGGTGCATAACGCCGTGGCGGATTACATGCCCACCGAGCCGCGCACCATGCGCCGGGTGCAGGTGATGGCGACGCTTGATTACCCGTCGCTGGTCGCCTGACATGTCGGGCTTCACCGGCAAGCGCATCGTCGTCACCGGCGGCGCCGGCGGCATTGGCATCGAAACCGTGCGGGCCTTCATGGACCAGGGCGGCCACGTGATCATGGCCGACCAGGACGAAGCCGCGCTGGACCGTGCCGCAAAACTGCTCGGCCGCGTCAGGCTTGGCACCATCGCCTCTGCCCTGGACACGCCAGCGGAATGCGCCCGCGTGATCGAGGCAGCCGGCGCGCCGGTCCACGCGCTGGTGCATCTGGCGGGCGTGTTCGAGCGGGACGCCCTCGATCCGAATGATCATGGCGTGTGGAACCGGGCGATCGCGGCCAACCTGACGAACGCCTATGACATGGCGGTGGCGTTCGCCTCGCGGTTCGACCGGCGGCAGCCGGCGCGCATTGTGCTGGCCAGTTCCGTCGCCTTTCGCCGGGGCAGCGCCGAGCGTGTGCCGTATGCGGCGGCGAAGGGCGGGATTGTCGGGCTGACGCGGGCGTTGTCCCGCAAGCTGGCGCCCGATGTGCTGGTGAACGCCGTCGCGCCCGGCGTGATCGAGACAAGGATGGCCGACCCGATCATCGCCGAGCGCGGCGAGGATTACCGGCGCGAGATACCCCTCGGCCGGTTTGGCCGCCCCTCGGAGGTTGCCTCGGTGATCCGCTTCCTGTGCTCGCCGGACGCCTCCTACATCACCGGGCAGACGATCACCGTGGATGGCGGGATCACCAACGCCTGAACCAAAGGAAGGATCACGTCATGAAGCGGCTGACCGGCAAGATAGCCTGGGTGACCGGCGCGGGGACAGGCATTGGCGAGGCCGCGGCGCTCGCCCTGGCGGACGAAGGGGCCACGGTTGTGCTGACCGGGCGTCGTCCTGGCCCGCTGGAGGATGTCGCCCGCCGCATCAACCAGACTGGTTCGGCACACGTGCAGCCCGCCGACCTGACCGAGCCAGAGCAGGTGCGAAAGGTCGGCGCGTTCATAGGTTCCACGTTCAACAAGCTTGATATCCTTGTGAACAACGCAGGAATCAACATCGTCGAGCGGCATTGGGACAAGCTCACGCCCGAGAGCATCGACCTTATGCTCAAGGGCAACCTGAGCGGCGCGCTGTATTGCGTCACGGTCGCCCTGCCGTTCATGCGGGCGCAGAAGGAAGGGCTGCTGATCCACACCGCCTCGATGGCCGGGCGGTTCATCGGCGGCCTCAGCGGACCGATTTACACCATCGCGAAACATGGCATCGTCGCCATGAGCCATGGGCTGAACATGCAGGAATGCGTCAACGGCATACGCTCGACGGTGTTCCTGCCGGGCGAGGTGGCAACGCCGATCCTCGACAAGCGCCCCAACCCGGTCAGCCCCGAGGAACGGGCGCGCATGGTTCAGCCTGCCGACTGCGGCGACCTGATCCGCTATATTGCCTGCTTGCCCCAGCACGTCGTCATGAACGAGGTGCATCTGTCGCCAACCTGGAACCGAGGCTACGTCGCGGCGCTGCAACGCCAGCTTTAAGCGCCTGCCCGCTCCGCGTGGCGGGCTGGTCCTCTCCCTGCCTACATCCGGTTCAAGCCGACAAAACCAACCAGGCGCTCTGCCTCGGCAACGATCGGGTCGGCGATGGCGGCGGCCCGTTCGGCGCCTGACCGGAGCGTGGCGAGCAACGAGGCGGGATCATCCAGCAGGCGGCGGGTTTCGCTGGCGATGGGCGACAGCTTCTCCACCAGAAGATCAGTCAGCGCCTGCTTGAACGCGCCAAACCCGGCGCCGCCATGCTGCCGCAGCACCTGCGCATGGTCGGTGTCCAGCAGGGCCGCGTAGATGCCGACCAGGTTGCGCGCCTCCGGCCGGTCCGCCAGGCCGGCGACCTCGGACGGAAGCGGCAACGGGTCGGTCTTGGCCCGCCTGATCTTCAGCGCGATCGTGTCGGCGTCGTCGTTGAGGTTGATGCGGCTTTGGTCCGAGAGGTCCGTCTTGGACATCTTCCTCGTGCCGTCGCGCAGGCTCATGACACGGGCGGCGGGGCCTAGGATCAGCGGTTCGATGGTTGGGAAGAAATCAACGCCGTAATCATGGTTGAACTTCTGCGCGATGTCGTTCGCCAGTTCCAGGTGCTGCCGCTGGTCATCGCCCACAGGCACGCGGGTCGCGTGATAGGCATGGATGTCCGCCGCCATCAGGTTTGGGTAGACATACAGCCCCGCCGAGGCAGCCTCCCGGTCCTTGCCCGCCTTGTCCTTGAACTGCGTCATCCGGTTGAGCCAGCCGATCCGCGCCACGCAGTTGAAGATCCAGCCAAGCTGCACGTGCGAGCGCACGGCCGATTGCAGGAACACGACGTGCTTCACCGGATCGACGCCGCAGGCCAGCAGCACGGCGGTCATCTCCAGCGTTTGCCGGCGCAGGTCCGCCGGGTCCTGCCAGCCGGTGATCGCGTGCAGGTCAACGACGCACCACAGGCATTCGTGGTCATCCTGGAACCTGACCCAGTTGCGGATCGCGCCGAGGTAGTTGCCCAGTGTCGGTATGCCTGAAGGCTGTATGCCGGAGAGGACGCGCTGCATGCCGTTAAGTCTCTGTCGTTGAAACCGTGCTGGTGGCCGATCCGTCCACATGACGCAAGCGGCGGCGTGACATCATACGCCTGATGTCGCGCAGATCATACGCGCCAAACACCTGGGCGGCGACGGCGTAAGCCAGGATGCCCGCGCCGATAAGCGCCGCCAGCGAGACCATCTGGGTCACGCCATGCGAAGCCTGCCCGAACAGAAGCTGCCGTGAACCATAAAGCACGGCCGCCATGGCAATCGAAGCCACTCCCATCGCCAGCACGCGTCGCCGCAGGACGCGGTCCGGCGCCAGGTGCCCGCGCCGAACCAGGATGACGGCCAGCCCCGCCACGTTGCAGATCGCCGCGAGGCTGGTGGCCAGCGCCGGCCCGACATGCGCGAGCGGGTTCATGAACGCGAGGTTCAACAGAAGGTTCAGGGCAACGCAGGCAGTCCCCACCTTGACCGGCATGCTGGTGTCGCCCCTGGCGAAGAACGCCGGCATCAGCACCTTGACGACAACGAAGGCCGGCAAGCCGAGGGCATAGGCGGCGAGGGACTGGGACGACAGCATCGCGCTGCCGGCGCTGAAGGCGCCCCGGCCGAACAAGGTCAGCATGATCGGGTAGGCGCACACGATCAACGCCAGTGCCGCCGGCAAGGTCAGGAACAGGGCGTATTCAATGGCCCGGTTCAGTGTCGCCAGCGCCGAGGCGGCCTCCCCCGCGCGCGCCTGACGCGACAGCAGGGGCAGCAGCGCGGTGCCCACGGCGGTGCCGATGACGCCCAGCGGCAACTGCTGCACCCGGTCGGCGAAGTACAGCACCGACACGGTTCCGGCGGGCAACAGGCTGGCAATGATCACATCGACCGTCAGGTTGAGCTGGGTCACGCCAGCCCCTAGCAGCCCAGGCGCCATGCGCCGCATCAGCAGGCGCATCCGCGGCGTCAGCCGTGGCCGCGGGATCGACAACGCCATGCCGCTTCGCCGGACCGCGACCAGCAGCAGCCCAAGCTGCACGGCGCCGGACAGGCTGATGCCCCACGACAGCGCATGGCCGACGGTTGGGACATAGGGCGTCAGCCAGAGCATGCAGGCGATGGAAACAATGTTGAACAGCACATAGGAAGCGGCGGCGGCGGTGAATTTCTCCAGCCCGTTCAGCACGCCCGAAACCAGGGCCGCCAGGCAGATCAGCACGAGATAAGGGAAGGTGATGCGCGACAGGCCGACCGCGAGGGCGAACTTGCCGGCGTCCTCGACGAAACCCGGCGCCAAGGCCAGCATGAGCTGCGGCATGAAGACCTCGCCGGCGACCGTCAGAAGGCCAAGCCAGAACGCCATGACGGCGAAGGCTTCCTCGGCGAACTGTTTCGCGGCGCTGATCCCCTCGGAGTGCAGGATGCCGGTGAACTCGGGAATGAAGGCGGCGTTGAACGCGCCTTCGCCGAACAGGCGGCGAAACAGGTTGGGCAGCTTCAGCGCGACGAAGAAGGCATCGGCGATCGGCCCCGTTCCGATCAGGGCGGCGATCAGCATGTCCCGCGCGAAGCCCAGGACCCGGCTGGCCAGGGTCCAACCGCCGACGGTCAGGATGTTCTTGAGCATGAGGGTTTCGCGGACGCTTCAGTCGCCTGCCGCCGCCGCTTCAGTGACGTTCCAAGGCCCGAATGGCGTCTGCAAGGCCGTGACTCGCACGGGATGCAGCCCTGCCGCCTTGAAAAGGGCGCCATACTCCTCCGCAGTCCGTTCTCGGCCTGTCAGCATGACCATCATGTTGAGGTCCATGATGGAGGTGAGGCCAGGATCGTCCATTCCGCCAAGCTGCAGCTCAATCACGGCGACGCGGCCACCGGGGCGCATCGCGCGCCGGCAATTTTCCAGGATCCGAATGCAGGCCGCATCGTCCCAATCATGGAGAATCCACTTGAGCAGGTAGAGGTCGGCTTCAGGCACAAACTCGAAGAAATCGCCCGCGACCACGGACACGCGGTCCACCAAGCCAAGACGTTCGGCTGCCGCGGCTGCGCTGGGAACGACATGCGGCTGATCGTAAACGATGCCTCGAAGCAGCGGATTTGCCGCAAGCAAGGCATGCAGAAGCGTTCCTGAGGCGCCGCCGATGTCGGCTGCGACCGATATTGACCGCGTCTCGATGATCTTCGCCGCCTGCTCTGCCAAAGAGCCGGTGACGCCATCCATGGCAGCGGTGAAAACCCTGGCTTCCTCAGGGTGCTGGAAGAGATACTCGAAGTAATCCATCCCATGCACCGGCACCGTCTGTCGCTCGCCAGTGCGCACGGCGGCGACAAGGCTCCCCCAGGGAAGCCAAGTGCCCGGCGAGGCCAGGGCAATCGCCAAGCCGCGCAGCGATCCTGGGGCGTCCTGCCGTAGCGTCCGCAGCAACGGGGTTGACGAGAAGCGCGCTTCCCCATCCACCGTGACCAGCCCAAGCGCGATGCCGACCCGGAGAAGGCGCGTGGTCGCTTCGGCATGCGTGCCGGCGGCCGTCGCGATCTCCAGCGCGGTTGCGGGCCGCTCGGCGAGCAGGTCTGCAATGGCCAATTCCGCGAAGGCCCGCACAGTCTGGCTGACAAAGGAACCCGTGATGAATTGCATCATGCGCGCATTGCTTGGATCGGTTTCCGCGACGGGCTGCGTCTCAGTTTGAACGGATGTTGTCATCGTCGATCCTTGTTGACCTGTTCCATTGCCAGGAAGGAATCCGGGCCACGTGGCGAAAGTGGCTTCCGCCGCCATGCCTCCCGCTCTTGCGCGACAAGGGCCGCGCATCCGTATCCTGGCTTGTTTCCAAAGGCGCTGTCATCAATTGCCAATCGAGCGACGGATCAGGACGGCAACGGCTTTGGCTTGTGACGTGTATCCAGCCAAAAAGCTCCGGACCTTGCTATGTTGAGCCTGAGGGGGAAATCAGTGGCTCGGGCTGCTTTTGGCAAAGTTGCTGTCCAGTGTCCAACGAGATGCAAGCTGGCTGATCCAGCGGTGTTTCTCCGTCAAGCGCATGAGGCGGGATGAAGGGCTGTTGTCGTGGCTTATTCGTCGCGCTGCGGCCGGGCAAGCAATTGCTTCATCGCGCTTCCGACGGTTTGCCTTCCGGCCAGGAAATCCGCCACCGCCTGGCAGATCGGCAACTCGACGGGTCCGGCCCGCGCCAGAAGGCCGGCGGCGGCGAAGACGCCCTCGGCCACGCCGGCGCTGGCGGCAAGCGTTTCGGACAGGGTTCCGCCAGCCGCCAGCCTGTGGCCCAGGCTGAAGTTGCGGCTGGAGGGACTGGTGCAGGTCAGCAACAGATCGCCCAGCCCCGACAACCCCATGACGGTTTCAGGCCGTCCGCCGATGACGACCGCCAGACGGCGCAGTTCGCTCAGGCCTCGTGTCACCAGCGCGGCGCGGGCGTTCTCGCCAAGCCCAGCGCCGATGACGGCCCCGGCGGCAATGGCGATGACGTTCTTCGCCGCGCCGCCGACCTGCGCGCCAACCGGGTCGTCGTTGCCGTAAAGCCGGAAGGCGTCGGTCGCGAGCATGCCGCGCACGCCGTCCCGCAAGGCGGCGTCGGCGCTGGCGATGACGGCGGCGGCGGGATGGCCACGGGCGATCTCATGGGCGAAGTTCGGTCCGGTCAGCACGGCAAGGGGGCAGGCTGCGGCGGCGTCGCGCAGAACCTCCAGGGGCAGCATGTGCGTGCCGAGTTCCACGCCCTTGGCGCAGATGACGATCGGCGTGGCGAACGGGCGCAGCCTGGCAAGCGACGCACGGACGTATTGCAAAGGCACGGCCCACAGCAGCAGGTCACAGGCCGGAAGGTCGTCGCGCAGCATGATGGCTTCGGGAATGGTCAGGCCCGGCAGCCGGGGACTGCGCCGGCTGGCTCTGATCGCCCGCGCGGCGGCGCCGTCACGGGCGACCACCGTCGGCTCGCCGCCGGCGCGGGCGGCCGCGATGGCCAGGGCAGTGCCCCATGCGCCCGCGCCGACGACGGCGACGCTACTCATCCGCCAGCCTCATGACGGTTGTTGCCGCGCCGCTTTCCCGCGCGCCGACGCTCCCTAGGATGGCGGCCGCGACCAAGCTGGCCTGTTCCTCGAACCGGTAGGGCGGGTTGATGACGAGAAGGCCGCAGCCGTTGAGCCGGTCGGCTGACGTGATGGCCCGCAGGTGCAACTCCACCGTGATGATGTCCCTGATGCCGGAGGCTTTCATCACCGCCAGGAAGCTGCTCACCGCCGCGCGCTGCTTGATCGGGTACCAGGCAGCGAAGATGCCGTGGCCGAAGCGGCCGTGCGCCATGCGCAGGGCGTCCGCCAAGGTGGCGAACTCCTCGCGATCCTCGAACGGCGAGTCGATGAACACAAGGCCGCGCTTTTCCCTGGGCGGCAGCAGGGCGCCCAGGGCCTCCCAGCCGGAACGCAGGTGCGCCTCTGCCTGCCTGTCACGGCGGAAAGCCTGCCGGAGCGCCGCGGCGTCCTCCGGGTGAAGTTCGCAGCAGGCGAGGCGGTCGTCTGGGCGTAGCGTGGCCCTGATCAGGACGGGCGAACCTGGGTAAAGCCCGAGCGCGTCCACAAGGCCTAGGTAACGGCGCAATGGCGCTGGGCGGTCGGCCAGCAGGCGGCGTATGCCGGCCTCTGCCTCATTGGTGCGCCGCGCCGCCTCGGCGTCGAGATCATAGCGGCCGGCGCCGGCGTGGGTGTCCAGCACGAAGTACGGCGCAGGCTTGCGCGCC
>CAXTXZ010000037.1:0-8427 GCA_964248015.1 uncultured Rhodopila sp.
CTAGATATCAAAAGCAGGGCATGCCGATCGGGATCATGTGCCAGCAGGGCCCGCGTCCCGTCGGACAGCCGCGCCGCGTCAGCAGGCAAGCTGCTGACCTCAAGCACAAGGCGTGTCGCGGCAACGTCATTCGGATGTAACAGTTCAGCCATTCGAACCGCGGGATGGCGATAGGCAAGAAGCTCTAGATGCGGTGTCGGTTGGCCAGGTGTCAGCGCCACCACACCCACTGTGATGCCGGCCTGACCATCAAGGCGATCCTGCTCCGGGCCGGTGTTGACTTGGCGCGCCGTGACCGTGAATCCCAGTTGATCGCGATAGAAGGCGATGCTGCGATCCATGTCCGCGACCACAATAGCGGAATGGTCGATGCCGCCGCCATGGCCATCGGGAAACTGGATCAGCTCCAAGGGATGACCTTCGGGATCGCGGAACTTGAAGGCTGTGGCGCCGCCCGAGTGTGCTGGCAAAAGCTGCGGCCCCTTGCTGATGGGTTTCGGATACAGGGCCTGCAGCCGAGCGTGGCTGGCGGCCATGTCGGCGACCGGAAGGGCGAAATGCTGGAACACCTGGTCGGAGGAAGTCGCATCAGCCGGATAGGCGGAACCTGATGGCCGGAACGCCTGCAAAACGACAATCTGCCCGTCCCTGCGAAGCTCCACCGCGCTGATCCGCTCGGCGCCCAGAAGCGCCGCCATCGCCGGATCGGCTTCGCCACGGGAAGCGACGGCGAAACCCAGGCCCTCCACATAGAACCGTTCGGAGGCGGGCAGATCGGCCACGGTCAGTTCAAAGCGAACGATGCCAGTGGTTCTCAGCGTCAAGCCTGCTCCGCTCCTCGCACATTGGTGTAAATGGCCATCAGGCGGTGAGAGGCGCAAATGAACAGGCGGCAGCGGTTGCGCCCGCCAAACGCAAGGTTGGAAACCGTGGCGCCGGTCAGGATCTTTCCGATCAGCGTGCCGTCGGGATCAATGCAATGAACGCCGTCTCCGGCGCTGCTCCACAGCCGGCCGTCCTCGTCGCAGCGCATGCCGTCGGCGAAACCAGGGGAAATTTCGTGGAAAACCCGGCCGTTGAGCAACCGGCCATCAGCGACATCGAACAACCGGATGTGCCGCGTCGGGTTCTGGGCAAACTGCCCGCCGCTTTCCGCCACGTAAAGCAGGCGCTCATCAGGCGAAAAACAAAGCCCGTTCGGGCCGGTGAAATCCCCGGCTGCCACCGCGAGCGTCCCATCCGTGTCCAGGCGGTACAGGATGGGCGGCAATTCAGGCGTGTGCTTGCCGCCTTCATAATCCGTGTTGCCGCCGTAATGCGGATCGCTGAACCAGATCACGCCGTCGCTTGCCACCACGACGTCATTAGGCCCGTTCAGCCGCTTGCCTTCGAAACGATCAGCCAGCACGGTCACGGAGCCATCAAGCTCCGTGCGGGTGATGCAGCGGCCATGATGGGAACAACCGATCAGCCGGCCTTGCCTGTCGCGCGTGTGGCCGTTTTCGAAATTCGACGGCTGGCGGAACACGGAGACACCGGAATCCTCGGTCCAGCGCAGGATGCGGTTGTTCGGCAAGTCGCTGACCAGCAACTGGTTGGCATCGGCGAACCAGACCGGCCCTTCCAGCCAGGCATAGCCCTCGCCCAGCGTCAGAAGCGGCGCGTTGGGCAGCACGCACGGCTTGAAGCGCGGGTCGCATTCCACGATCCAGTCCGGCATGGCGCTACCTCAGGTGGCAGGGCTGCCGCACCGGCGGCAAATGAAGCCGCACTGTCATCAGGACGGCTGGCTGGTCGCCGATCGTCCCTGACTTATGGCCCTTGCGGCCAGACGCGTCCTGGCTGCATCCCTGGTCCTCGCCGAGGGAGAATTCGCCCGGTCCCATCTCGATCCGGGTGCCATCCATCGACTCGACCCACCAGCGGCCAGACAACGGCACGATCCATTGCGGCGCCGGGTTTTCGTGCCAGTCGCCGACCCAGCCGACAGGCTGGACAGTGAACACGACCGTCGCCTCGCCGCGTTGCTGCTTGTCGTTCCATTGCGGGGCGGCGTCGCCGACGCCTTTCAGTTCCCATTCCGTCAGTTCGCAACGGGTTTGATGGCTGACGCCGTCCGCGTCGGCCCAGAGGTGCCAGTAGGGGATACGGGGCTTGTCGCTCATGGCGTCTCCGCCTGCGTGTAAGGATGCGTGGATGACAGGGGGTTCTGGAAGAAGCGGTCGACGGCGGCGCTCGTGGCGCCGAATGTGATCAGCAGGAAGCCGCCGGCGAGGGAAAAGTTCTTCAGGAAGTCCCAGAACAGGGTGCGGGCCTTGCTCTCGCCGCGGCGCCAGAAGTCGCCTGGCTTCCAGAATTGCTTCCACAGCAGCGCCGTCACGCCGCAGTAGCCGGCCAGGATGAAGGCGGCGAGACGGTCCGCGACGCCGGTCAGGATGCCGATTGGCATCAGGATCTCGACGCCGAGGCCGATCAGGATCAGGACCGTGGCGGCGCCGTCCGCTGAAACCGCTTCCCGCGCCTGGGCGACCGCGCCCTTGAAGTTGATGATCTTGTCGAGCGCCGAGAAGGGGAAGAACAGCACCACCAGAAGGTAGCGTTCGACAATGGTTGCCAATATTGGGAAGCTCATGCGTCAAGCCTGCCGCGCAGGTGTTCGGCGACGCGGAGGGCGTTGGCGATGATGGTCAGCGTCGGATTGACCGCGCCGATCGACGGGAAGAAACTGGCGTCGGTGACATACAGGTTGTCCAGTTCGTGGGCCTTGCAGTTCAGGTCAAGCACGGACGATGCGGGATCTGCGCCGAAACGGCAGGTTCCCGCCTGGTGCGCGGTGCCGCCGATCGGGATGTTCTTGCCGAGGTAAAGGCTGCGCTCCAGCAGCACCGGATGCGCGCCGGCCTTGCCCAGGTAGCGCTCCAGCTTCTTCTTGAGCCGGTGGTGTGCTTCCATGTTGTTTTCGGCCAGGTCCAGGACGACGCGGTCGCCATCATAGAAAATGCGATTTTCCGGGCGTGGCAGATCCTCGGATGACAACCAGAAGTCCATGGAATGGCGCGCCATCTTTTCGAACGGCATCTCCGGGAACCACTCCAGCCAGGACGGCAGGGACTCGCCGCGGATCTGGTCGGCGTGGGAGGTGGCGCACATCTGGATCAAGCCAAGCGGATAGTCCCAGTCATCGGCGCCGAAGTAGAAATCACTGACGGCGAGGGTCTTCTGGAAAACGGTGTCGTTAGGCTCTCGCAGCAGCGCCATCAGCACTGACTGGTTGTGCCGCATGTAGTTGCGGCCGACCTGCCCAGACCCGTTCGCAAGACCCTTGGGATGCGCGTCATTGGCTGAGCGCAGCAAAAGCAGAGCGGATGACAGCGCGCCGCAGGCCACCACCACGATGTCGGCGCTGTATTGCTCCTGCCTGCCCTCCCGCGTGACGTGGACGCCAGCGATCCGCCGGCCGCCGGCATCGGTCTGCAAGCGCGACACGTAGGCATTGGTCAGCAAGGTCAGGTTGGGGTGTTCCGCCAGCGCCGGGTCCACGCACATGACCTGCGCGTCCGCCTTGCCGTTCAGCAGGCACGGGAACCCGTCGAACGCGTCGCAGCGGATGCAGATGCTCGTCGGCGTGACCTTGCCGTCCTTCTCGTCGAGCTTGATGCCCAGCGGCAGATGGAACGGGTGCAGCCCCTGCTCCTTGAGGCTGTCGTTGAGCTGCTTGATGCGCGGCGCATGCAGCACCGCCGGATAAGGATACGGGTCGGAAGTCGGGGGTTCCGTCGGGTCCTCGCCGCGCTTGCCGTGAACCACGAACAGTTTCTCGGCCTCGGTGTAGAACGGCGCGAAGTCGTTGTACTTCAGCGGCCATTCGGGCGAGATGCCGTCCTTGTGCTGGATCGCCTCGAAGTCACGCTCCCGCAGCCGGAACAACGCGGCGCCGTAAACCTTGGAATTGCCGCCGACATAGTAGTGCAGGCCGGGGTGAAAGGACCGGCCGTCGCTGCCGTACCAGTTCTCCTTCGCCTGGTAGGCGCCGTCCACGAACACGGTCTTCGAATCCCAGTTCGCCATTGACCGCGGCAGGTAGTCGCCGCGCTCCAGCAGCAGGATGCGCTTGCCCGTCGGCGCGAGGCGATGCGCCAGCGAGGCTCCGCCCGGACCGCTGCCGATGACGATCAGGTCGTAATGGTCCAACTCAGCCTCCCGTCGCGAAGCCCGGGTAGTCCGTCATGCCGCCGTCAACGAACAGCGTCGTGCCGACGACGTAGTCCGAATCATCGGAGGCAAGCCAGACGGCGGCGCGGGCGATATCCTCGGGCTCGCCGATCCGCTTGTAGGGAACCAGCTTCATCAGCGCGTCGTAGGCTTCCTTGGTCTGCCAGGCCGCCGTGTTGATCGGCGTGCGGATGGCGCCGGGGGCGATGCTGTTGACGCGGATGCGCAACGGCGAGACTTCCTGCGCCAGGCTTTGCATCAGCATCATGATGCCGCCTTTCGAGGCGGCGTAGTTCGCGTGCCCGGCCCAGGCGATTTCCTGGTGAACCGAGCTCATGTGGATGATCTTGCCCAAGGCGGCGGACACTTCGGGGCGCATGCCGCGGCGCATGAATTCCTTCACGGCCTCACGCGCGCAGAGGAACTGCCCGGTCAGGTTGACGTCGATGACGGTTTTCCATTTCGCCAGCGTCATTTCATGGAACGCCGAGTCTCGTTGCAAGCCGGCGTTGGCGACAAGGATGTCGATCGTGCCGAACGCCTGCACGGCCTGCTGGAACATGGCGGCAACCTGTTCCTCATTCGAAACGTCAGCCTTGATCGCCAAACTTTTGACGCCATGCTGTTCGATGGCCTTCACGACCTCCTGGGCCTCGTCATCGCCGGACACGTAGTTGACCACGACATCGGCGCCAGCCTGGCCAAGGGCGATCGCCACGCCTCGGCCGATGCCGGAGTTCGCGCCGGTGACAAGCGCTTTCTGGCCCACCAGGACTTTCTGGACAGGCCGGGCAGGCGCGGTGCTCGAAGGCGGGTTTGTATCCGGAGGGCTGGCCATGACTTGCATCCTTAAGTGATCACGCGTGCGCCGCGTTGATGCGTTGCGTAGGAAATCGCCCATTCGGTGCTGACCAGCATGCGATTGCGAAATCCGATCAGGAAGAAGATATGCGCCGCGGCCCACAGCAGCCAGGCTGGCAGCCCAGTGAGATGGATGCGTCCAAACTCGGCGACGGCCTTGTTGCGCCCGATGGTGGCGAGCGTGCCGAAGTCACGGTATTGGAACGCGCCCGACGGTGACCGCCCACGCAACCTGTCGATGATCGCGGCGGCGACATAATGCCCTTGTTGCTTCGCGACCGGAGCCAGGCCGGGAAGCGGCTTCCCAGACCCATCGAGCGCCTGCGCGGCATCCCCGATGACGTAGATGTCCGGATGGGCCGCCACGCGCAGATCAGGCTGTACGGGAACGCGGCCTCCATGGGCGGGCTTGACGCCGAGCCACTCGGCGACGGGCGTGGCCTTGACGCCGGCGGTCCATATGATGGTTCCCGCTTCCATGGCCTCGGCTCCGAGACGGACAATGCCGGCTTCAATGTCCGTGACCTTGGTCCCGGTCCTGATCTCGACGCCCATTCCGGCAAGGTCGGATGCGGCACGGCGCGAAAGGTCCGGCGGGAAATGCGGCAGCAGGGCCGGGCCTGCCTCGACCAGTACGATCCGGGCCCGCATGTCGGCCGCGCCGCCAAAGTTGCGCTGGCATTCGTCGCGCGCCAGTTCCGCGATGGAGCCGGCCATCTCGACGCCCGTTGCTCCGCCGCCGATCAGCACGAAGGTCAGCACGCGCGCGCGATCCGGATCACCCGCCGGCAGGTTGGCGGCGCGTTCAAACGTGCCAAGGATTTGCTGGCGCAGCTTGATGGCGTCTCCCAGCGCCTTCAGGCTGTGCGCGTTCCGCTGCCAGTCCTCATGCCCAAAGTAACTCGGCTCCGATCCCGTCGCCAGGATCAACGTGTCGTAAGGGATGGCCGAGCCGTCGCAAAGCACCGTTCGGTTGGCGAGATCGATGCCCGTCACGGTGCTCATGTGCACTTGGCTCCGTCCGCTGGACGCAACCTCATCACGGATCGGGGTCGAGATGTCGTCTGGCGACAAGGCCGCGGTGGCAACTTGGTACAAAAGGGGCTGGAACAAGTGGTGGTTATGCCGGTCAATGACGCGCAAATCGACGTTCGGCTCACGCGCGAGCGCCTGCGCCGCCTGCAAGCCCGCGAAGCCGGCGCCAACGATGACCACCCGGTGCCGGCCTTGCTGGCGGTGCTTGCCGGCCGCCGGCGGGGCTGAAAGCAGGCGATGGGCCGCCATGGCCAGGCCAATTCCGCCCAAGAGAGCGATTGACGTTCGGGAAGAAGGCAGTCGAAGAAGCATCAGGAACCGTAGGAAACATCAAGCAAGACGGCAACGGGCCTGACCCCGCATGGTTCCATGAACAAATGACATCCGCGTGCGCAGAATGGAACAAGCGCCCCAAGCCTACGTTCGTCTTGGCACCAATCCGCACCCAACCGGAGCACCCAGAAGCAAATGGCAGGCCGTATTGAAGACTATGCCGTCATCGGCAACGGCGAAACCGTTGCCCTGGTTGGTCGCGATGGTTCGATCGACTGGCTCTGCCTGCCCCGGTTCGACAGTTCCGCCGTGTTCGCCTCCCTCCTCGGCGCGCCGGGGAACGGCCGTTGGCTGATCGCCCCGGCGGACAATGGCGCCCAGGTTCAGCGCCGCTACCGCGGCAACACGCTGATCCTGGAGACCACGTTCGAAACGGCCGACGGCACGGCCTGCTTGATCGACTTCATGGCGCGCGGCGACGGGGTGGCGCATGTCGCGCGCATCGTCAGGGGCGTGCGTGGCAAGGTAAGGCTGCGCACGGAACTGGTCGCGCGCTTCGACTACGGCCTGGTCGTGCCCTGGGTGTCGCGTCAGCCTGATGGGCGGTTGCGGCTGACGGCGGGGCCTGACCGCCTGCTGCTGGACGCGCCGGCGCCGCTGCAAGGCGAGAACATGCGGACGGTCGGCGAATTTGAAGTCGAGGCCGGGCAGGAGCTGAGCTTCCTGCTGAGCTGGTCACCGTCTTTCCGGGCTGATCCGGCGCGTGAGACTCCCCAGGACATGCTGCCTGGCGTGGAGGCATTCTGGGAGGAGTGGGCCAGCGGGTTCAAGCCGCGGGGTGAATGGGACGCCGCGGTGCTGCGGTCCCTGCTGACCTTGAAAGCGCTCGCCCATTTCGAGACAGGCGGCATCGTGGCCGCGGGCACGACATCGCTGCCCGAGCAACTCGGCGGCCCGCGGAACTGGGACTATCGCTTCTGCTGGCTGCGTGACGCGACATTGACCTTGTACGCCCTGATCGAGGCCGGTTTCCTGCAAGAGGCAAGCGCCTGGCGGGAGTGGCTGCTGCGCGCCGTCGCCGGCGACCCCGCCGAATTGCAAATCATGTACGGGGTTGCCGGCGAGCGCCGTCTGACCGAATACGAGATTGACTGGCTATCGGGCTACGAAGCCTCCAAACCCGTCCACGTCGGCAACGCCGCCCATGGCCAGCGCCAACTCGACGTCTACGGGGAAGCCCTCGACGCGCTGTTCGTGGCTCGGCAGGCGGGCTTGCCCACGGACGCGCCAAGCTGGGAACTTGAGCGCGAACTGATGTTCCATTTGGAGACCATCTGGGATCAGCCCGATGACGGGATCTGGGAGGTTCGTGGTGGCCGCAAGCAGTTCACGCATTCCAAGGTCATGGCATGGGTCGCGTTCGACCGCGCGATCCGGTCCGCCGAGGATTTCGGCCTGGAAGGGCCGCTGGATCGCTGGAAGGCGCTACGGGACCGCATCCACGAGGAGGTTTGCCGCAACGGCTTCGACGCGGGCCAGAACAGCTTCGTCCAGTCCTATGGCTCCGCGGAACTGGACGCGAGCCTGCTGATGATACCGATCGTGGGCTTCCTTCCCGCGTCCGACCCCCGCGTCGCCGGCACGGTGGCGGCCATCGAACGGAACCTGCTGCGCGACGGGTTTGTGCTGCGCTACAACACCGGATCGGGCGCCGACGGCTTGCCGCCGGGCGAGGGCGCGTTCCTGGCTTGCAGTTTCTGGCTGGCGGACAACTACGTCCTTCAGGGTCGGCATCACGAGGCGCGGGCGCTGTTCGAGAGCTTGCTTGCGCTGCGCAATGACGTGGGCTTGCTCGCGGAGGAGTACGACCACCATGCCAAGCGTCAAGTGGGAAATTTTCCGCAAGCCTTCTCGCATCTTGCACTGATCAACACAGCGCGCAATTTGTCGAGCGGCGGAGGGGCCGCGCATGAAAGATCGAGTAGGAGCGGTGTCGAAGCTCAACTACCGCCTCCGGACTCGCCGGCTGCCGCAGGCCAGCCCATG
>CAXTXZ010000037.1:8527-14113 GCA_964248015.1 uncultured Rhodopila sp.
TGTCGAAGCTCAACTACCGCCTCCGGACTCGCCGGCTGCCGCAGGCCAGCCCATGTGACGTTAGGCGAAGCAAAAGTGGTATTCGCCGGCCGCCAGGAATTATGACCATGAAGGCAGGCGCGGCGACCCAAGGACGCTGGTTTCATAGCCCAGCGTCAGGGCCGGCGGGTGCTGTCCGCGATCACGCTGGATGAACTCATTGCGCGGCGGCATTGTTGAAGTTCCCCCCTCAAAGCAGTTCGGTTGCAATCGGTTGTTGGCGAGCCTGCGCGGCGGCGCGCACGGAGGCGTTGGAAGCGCCAAATCCGCTGTAGCGGTCGCGCCGCTCCACGACCTCGAAGAAGAAACGATCTTGGAAGGCGTCTGTGTACAGGTGCCAGAACTCGCCCGCGTCGTCGCGGTCGTACAGCAGCCCGTGCCGTTGCAGCGCTGACAGCGCCGGGTCGTCCAGCCCCAAGCGCGCCGCTAGGTCGTCATAGTAATTGCCTGGCATTGCCAGCAAAGGCGCATGCAGCGCCTCAAACGTTTTGGCGGCCCTCGCAATGTCGGAAGTCGACAGAGCCACATGATGAACGCCCGCGCCGGCATAAGCCGAAACGAACCGGCCGGTCGCCGTCGCCTGGCTTTCCGAGGCGTTCAGCACCAGACGCACCTTCCCATCCGAGCGGACCAACGCTCGACTGTGCACCAAGCCATAAGGATCAGAGGTATCGAGCGTTGCCTGCGGCACAAGACCGAACACCGCGCGCCAGAACAAGACATAGGTCGCCATGCGTCCGGCCGGCACGGCCAGCACCACATGGTCGATGGCCGCCAAATCAGCCGGCGTGGCCGGGACGGGCAGCATATCGAAGTCATCTTCCCAAAGACTGCGCGGGCTGCTTTCAGGCTGCACCAGGTACACCAGGGTTCCGTCAGGCGAACGCACCGCCGGAATCCGCCGCTCGCCGGCGCCGGTCCGCTCCTGCCAATCGGGACACAGCAGCGCGCCCGCGCGGGCCAGGGCCGCGGCCGCATCATCCACCCGGATCGCCATGGCGCAGACCGACGGGCCGTGCATCTGAAAATGCTCCGCGGCCGCGCTGTCCTGTTCGGCGTTCAGCACGAAGTTGACCCCGCCCTGACGATACAGATCCACCGCCTTCGATCGGTGTCGCCCAGCATGGTGGAAGCCCAGCGTTCGCAGGAACTGGGAAAGTTCCTGTCGCGCGGTTTCATCCACGGCGAACTCCAGGAACTCCACGCCGTCCAGCCTTGCCGGCGCGGGCAGGCCAGCCCCGTCGGACGCCTCAGACTCGTTCAAGATCAGGGAGCGCAGCCCGTCCCGCGCGACCAGGCGGGCCGGCGCCGCCCGGAAGTCGTCATTGAACACCTCAAGCGACAGCGGACCGGAATAGCCCGAGGCAAGCACCGCACGCATGAACCCGGTGACATCAAGGTCGCCCTGGCCGGGGAAATTCCGGAAATGCCGGCTCCAGCTCAGGACATCCATCGACAGTTTCGGCGCGTCCGCCATCTGCACGAAGAACAGCTTGTCGCTCGGCACCTGCGCAATGCCGGCGGGATCGTCCCCCAGGCTGAGTGTGTGGAATGAGTCCACGATCAACCCAAGCGCGGGATGCGCAGCCTGTCGCACGATGCGCCAGGCATGGCCCCACAGCGTCACGTGGCGCGCCCAGGACAGGCCTTCATACCCGACCCGCAAGCCGCGCCGCGCCGCGCGCTCCGCCATCTCCAGCAGGTCTGCGGCGGCGCGGGCATCATCGTTGATGGCGGCGGGCTGGGTGTTGCTGCACACCAGCACCAGGTCGGTGCCCAGCGCCTGCATGACATCGAATTTTCGTTCCGCGCGGTCCATGTTGCGGGCGCGCTGCGGCTCCGGCATCGCCTCGAAGTCACGGAACGGCTGGTAGATGTCGATTGCCAATCCCAGGCCTTCGCAGATGCGCCGCACATCCAAGGGTGAGCCATTGAAACTCAGCAGGTCCGCCTCCATGATCTCGACACCGTCGAAACCGGCCGTGGCGACGGCTTCAAGCTTATCGGGCAGGGCGCCGCTGAGCGCCACCGTGGCAATGCATTTGCGGAGCTTGCCCAGAGGGCGCGCTGGCTCAACTGGCATCGGCCGTGCCTCCCGAAGCAGCGGCTTGCTTGATTGCTGCGATCATCTTCAGCGTGTTCGGCCCCTTCCGGCAAAAAACAAGCGTTTGCGCATCCCCCCTTGGGCACGCCACGCATATCCGGGATCTTCAGGCCGAGCGGGCGCCGCGCCTCGACCGACAAGCGTTCGCGTCCAATCGGTTCCCGCCAGTGCGGCTTGTTCCTGCGACGCCAGAGGTCGGGATATGGCTCGGCCGGCGAGCCTTGCGATGCGCCAATCATGTGGCAGGTTTCCCGCGTCTCAGGCGACGAACAGATGATCGCCAGCAATTTAGCATGCTCCTGGAGCACGATAGGGTCGGCGTGATGCCGCTCGAACAGGCCTGCGCCAAGGATAGCGAATTTGATTGGCTTCCCCACTCTCACTTTGCCTTTTCATCAATCAGCCGAGCGATGCGGCGCAGGGCAAGCTGGTAACCCTGCGTGCCGAAGCCTGCGATAACACCGTCCGCCCGCATGGACACGAACGAGTGGTGACGGAATTCCTCTCGCTTGTGAACGTTGGAAATGTGGATCTCGATCACCGGCTCGTCGAAGGTGTTCAGCGCATCCAGGATCGCGACCGAGGTATGGGTGAACGCGCCGGGATTGATCGCAAGGCCGCCGGCGGTTTCCCGAGCCTCGTGAATCCAGTCAATGATTTCATATTCCCGGTTGCTCTGATGAAATCGCAACTCCAGGTTCAACTCCTTCGCCAAGGCGCGACAGCCATGCTCGACATCGGCCAGGGTTTCATGGCCATAAATGTGTGGCTGGCGCTTGCCTAGCAGGTTCAGGTTGGGTCCATTCAGGACATAGACGAGACGGGTCATGGGACTGCTTTCCTTCCTGTCACGCCGAAAGCACGTCGCCCCGTCAGGCGTCCGACGACCAGTGCACCAGACCGGACGTAGACAGCCTCGCCAACCGGCGCTGCGTTTAGGTTGCCCAAGTCGTCCAATCCACTGCCTGCATGCGGCGACATGGCGGCCTGAACATCCAGCCTTTTCCACTTTCTCGCGGTGAAGTTGTGCCGTCAACTTGGAGAGATTGCCCATCGTCAATCATCGAGCGATTCGGCCACAAGGCAGGGATTCTGGAGGCGTCCGCCAATCCCTACATCATCTCGCTCAGCCTTGGAGAATTTGTCGTCGGTTTGATCCCATTGTTGGCGCCGGCATCGCTGTGTCGAGCCATGCCCTGTTGGAATTAGCCCGACACAGCATCCGAGCTGACCAAAGTTGGCTCGGATGCTGTCGTGCCAGTTCAGTTGAACATTGATGCTCCTGCCATTGATCGCGCCCGCATTCGGTCGTACTCAGCTTTTGGCACCGGGGCAGCGGTACGGTGGCCAAGTTCATGGAGGTGGACGCGATAGGTTTCACGCGCGCTGAACGCCGCGACCGCCGAGATCACCGTGATTCCAACCGTGATCGCCCCAATCACGAGTGGGACATTGTCAGTCCCGGGCGGAGCCACCGCCGCGAAAAGGGCCGGCAGCAAAGCTGTGATCGTTGTCCCGACGTTCTGGGCGATCGCCATGGCCGTCACTCGCACACGGGTCTGAAACAGCTCTGGGTAGAAAGAAGGGTAGATGGCGTTGTAGCCCTGGTAGATCACGCCCCACATGAGCACCGACATAAGCACCGCCAGTGGGATGCTGTGGATGCTGATGGCATACAGGTAAACAAAGGACAGCACGCCGGACAGCAGGGCGCCGGCGATGACGGGCGGGCGCCGGCCAATCTTGTCGGACAGGTTGCCTGTGTATGGGATGACAATGACGGCCACGATGTTGCCGAGCACCGGAATCCAGAGATAGACATCCGGGGCGAAGCCGTTGCCGTACGCAGCCTGCACCGCGTAAGCGGCGCCGAAAACCGTGGTGACGACTGGGATGACGTTCATCAGCGCCATGCAGACCACGCGCAGCATGTCGTCCCACCCAAGCCGGAACGCTTCGGGGATAGGCGAATGCGGCACGCCGCCCTGCGCCCCTTCCTCGGTGAAGGCCGGGGTTTCATCAACGCCACGCCGGATCACGTATCCGGCAATGATCACCAGCACGCTGAGCAGGAAGGGCACGCGCCAGCCCCAGGACAGGAACTCCTCATGCGGCATGAAACGTGCGAGAGGAATGAAAACCGCGGCGGCGAAGATCTGGCCCGCTTGCACGCCTTGCAAGGTGAACGACGAAAAGAAGCCGCGCCTGCCAAAGGGCGCGTGTTCCAGGATCATCGAAGACGAACCGGAAATCTCTCCCGCGACCGCGAAGCCTTGGATCAGCCGCAGGACCACGAGCAGCACCGGCGCCATGATCCCGATTTGGCCATAAGTCGGCAGAAGCCCCACCAGCATCGTGGAGAAGCCCATCATGAACATGCACGTCAGCAGCACATTCTTGCGGCCATGCGTGTCGCCCAGATGGCCGAGCACGAATGCGCCGATGGGCCGGGCCACATAGCCAACTCCGTATGTCGCGAGCGACGCAATGATCGCCACGGTAGGATCGGTTGACGGGAAAAACATCTGTGGGAACACCAGCGACGCGGCAGTTGCGTAGATGAAGAAGTCATAGTATTCCAACGCGGAGCCAATCCAGCCGCTCGCGGCGGCCTTCTTTGACTGGTGCCTGCCCTGAGGTTCTTGGTCGATGATATTATTTATATTTTCCATCATTCCCTCCGGATCTCGAATCGTGTGGATGGCTTGATTGGACGAAGCGCGACACGCTCGCCAGGTTTAAGGCATGTAGATCTCTTTTTTAGGCTGGGATAGCCGATGCAAACATGCCCGGACCAGAGCTGATACATGGCGCGGATGCAATATGCTTATCACTTGGCGAGCAAATCTCCCACCGTCGCCAGACCAAGCCGGAGGCTGAATTCGCACTCAATCAGGTCGGCCACCATTGCGCGTGTCCACAACCCGGCGACCAGGCCATACTGGCGCGGGCCCTTGCCGTCGATCCAGCGAAACACCTGCTGTTCTTGCCGCAAGGTCATGCTTAGGGGCCCGCCCGGCTGCGGGTTTGGAGCGCGCGCCTTCAGGCCGACACCTGGCTTGGCGGCCGCGTTGATCCATTTGTGGATCGTCGTGCGGCTAAAGCCGAAGGACGCAATAGTGGAAGACGGAGCCTCCCCCTCTGGCACCCGCTCAACCGCCATGAGGCGGATGGCTTCCCGCGTCCAATGATCGAAACCGCGTCCGCCTCTTTTCATGCCGGACGATAGGACGCCGCAGCAACACCGACAACCAATGTCGCTTTAACTGCCGCCTCGTGAGTAATGAGCAGGGCGCTGTGGCAGCGCAGGGGTGATGCCTGTCTGGGCGCCTGGTTAGTATCTTTAGGCACGTCCTGCCGATGCTTGGCAAACCAAACCCGCAAGCGCCGGACTTTCACGTCAACAACGTCAGGGCTTGCCACAGCCGGTTGAAGGGATGGCT
>CAXTXZ010000038.1:0-13839 GCA_964248015.1 uncultured Rhodopila sp.
TCCCCAGGGCGCGCATTTTCATGGGCGACGTCGGCAGCCAGTTCTGCGGCTTCGTGCTCGCCGTGCTCGCCATTGTCGCCAGCCGGTTCGAGGGCGTGGCGCTTTCGTTTCTGCTGATGCCGATGCTGCTGTCGGGCGTGCTGTTCGACGTGGCGTTCACCCTGGTTCGCCGAGCGCTGGACGGCGAGACGCTGACGCAGCCGCATCGCGGGCATCTGTACCAGATAGCGCAACGCTGCGGCGTGCCATCCGTTGGGGTGGCGCTGGCGCACTGGGGCTTCGCGGCGTTCGGCGGCCTTTGCTGCCTGATGTTCGTCGCCACGCCGCGCCACAAGGCGCTGGTGCCCCTCATGACGCTGGGGCCACAATTGGCCTGGACCTGGTTTGTTGTTCGCAAGGCGCGCCTGGTCGGGCTGAGGCGGTGGGGCTAGACCGGCGTTCACGCCCTGGCCTTCGGTCAGGACGATCGCGGTTCAGGTGACAATCACCCCGCGGATGCAAGCCGGGGGCGAGGCCGGGTCACGCGGCGCCTGTGCTGATCGAAAAGCTCGTTACGCCAGTCGAGTCCTGAGCCAGAACATGCGGTTTTTCCGGTGAATTGGTCCTCAAGGTTCGCCGCACGACGCGACCAAGGCCAGGGGCAGGATCCTAAGCCAGGCTTCTGAACAACTTCCAATAGTTGTCGGCGCAGGCGCCATAGCTGAACTCGTTGGCGCGGGCCCGCAGCATGGCGGAAGGCCAGCGCGCCCGCTGTGCCATGATCCGCGAAAAGGCGGGCGCGAGTGCCTCGGGGTCACGCGACGGCACCAGGATGCCGTATTGGCCATCGGCCAGGATATCCGCCGGGCCATGCGGGCAGTTGGTCGAAACCACGGGCGTGCCGCAGCCCATGGCCTCGACCAGCACATTGCCAAAGCCTTCGGAACGCGACGACAGGACGAAAGCATCCGAGGCCCGCATGTACGGCAACGGGTTCTGCACGAAGCCGATCAGCTCGACATGGTCCGCGATGTCGAGCGCGCCGATCAGGGCCTGCAATTCGTCCTGCATCGGGCCGGTGCCCAGGATCATCAGCCTGGCCGGATGCCGCGCGACATGCAACGCGAAGGCGCGCAGCAATGTCCGATGGTCCTTCATCTCGACAAGGCGGCCCGCGCTGACAAAAACCGGCCGGTCCTTTTGGTCGAGCCACGGGTGGCTCACCGGTTCGCTGGCCCGCTGGGCGAAGTCGTTGCCTATCACGGCGTTGAAGATGGTCGTGACCTTGCCGCGCGGCAGGCCGGCGTAAGCGACAAGCTCGTCTGCGATGCCATGCGAGACGGCGACGGCGTGGTCGATCTGCGACGCCAGCGCCCGGTAACAGAAGGGCACGATCCGGTGCTTCCAGTTGACCGTCGCGTGAAAACCCGCGGTCAGGGGATTGTGCTGGCAGATCACCAGCTTCGTCGGCGTGCCGGAAATCGCCGCCGCCATCGCCGCCGCGACGTTGTTGTGGTCGACATTCGCCAGCAGCACGTCAGGCTTTTCGTCGCGCATGAACCGGCGAAGGCGCAGCACGTCATCCAGTGTCCGCCTGCCGTTCAGGTTCACGACGGGCAGGCCCTTGGGCAGCAGCGGCATCAATTCGCCACGCACCTGATGCACGACAAGCGAGATGTCCACGCCTCGCGCCTGCAGTTCCCGCGCGAGCACCAGGGATTGCCGTTCGACGCCGCCAGGGGACAGATCGTGAATGTAGATGGCCGCAGAGAGGGATTTCACCGAGGCTTTGCCGGTTGCCTTCTCAGTCGCATCCCTGCTCAGGACATCGGTTCCCAATAAGTCCATCATAGCTCCGTTTGCGACTGGTCATCCGCACTTTTTCCGGCGCCGGTCTTACTTGGCGCCTGGTTAGCCTCAGGTGCCGCCAGCTCTCTCCCAGCAACAAGGCGCTACGCCTACTGATCGCCTTTGGGCGCAACCAGTGTTGAGCGATAAGTGAGTAAAATATATGAGGGTTGCCGGACCCGCAGGTTCACGATGGCGTGTTGTCGGAAGTGTCGGGCAAAATACAGGGATTTTCGACGGTTGGCAAAAAGCAGCAGATGGTCTTCCGACCAGCGGCGCCACGCGCCTTCGGCTGGCAGCGTCGGATAACGCCGAACGGCCTGAGCCAGCCGCGCCTGCATGCGTCGGTTCCAGCCAGGCGGCATGCGCCGGGAAAACGGGTTCCAGGCGGTGATCAAGGCGGCTTCGCGCACATGGTTCGAAACCAGCAGCCGGTCGATGGCGGGCGCGCGCCTGCCAATGCGAACAAGGTGGCAGGCCACCCGATACTCTGTTTCGCGGTACGCCTTGAGCAGCGACGCGGGCATCATGGCGGCGTGACGTGAGCGGGGAAAACCGCGCGTTGGCACGATGAAAGCCACGGCCGCGCAGGCCGCGAGCGCGGCGCCTTGCCATGCGCGGGATGGCCTCGGATCAGGGGCCGCCGGAAGCGGACCCGCGCGCCTGGGCGGCAGGTTGGCCAACGGCGCATGCAAGGGCGGCGGCCACAGGATCGCACTGACGCGGAACCGTTGACGCGGAACCTCCTGCAAGGGCACAACTGCGTCACGGGCGTTTCCAGCCTGCTGACACAGTGACATGGCAGCCGACCCGAGGCGCAACGGCCTGCCTGGTTCCACTGGCGCGATGTCTGTCTTTCCGTGGCTACGTGTGTATCTGTTGGTAACAGAGGATTGCGTGGAAGTTCCATTAAGCGAGCCCAAGCTCCATACGATCGCGCGGCGAAAATTGCCTGACTCCTCCGGTGCTTTTGATCCAAGGCGCGTTGTGTGTGGTTGATCAACGAACCGGGCGGTTCTGAACGTCGGGGTACTGGTGCCAGCTATCAAAGTGCTTTTCGTCACCAGTGAGATCGCCGGGCTCGCGAAAGCCGGGGGCTTGGGCGAAGTTTCCGCCGGGTTGCCGTCGGCCCTTCGCCAGCGGGGGGTCGATGTCCGCATCCTTATGCCGGCTTACCGGGATGTCATCGCCAAACTGCCAAGGATCGCCTGGGCCGGCGCCTTGCCCGGCAGGGCCGCCATACCGGAAGGCCGCCTGGGCGCGGCATTCCTGCCCGACGGAACGCCGCTTTACCTGGTGGGGGAGCCATCCCTGTTCGACCGCCGGGGCACCCCGTATTGCGCGCCGGAAGGTCACGACTGGGGAGACAACCACCTGCGCTTCGCCCGCCTGTCGCTGGCCGCCGCCGACATCGCGGCAGGGCGCGGCGGCATGGGCTGGATGCCCGACGTGGTGCACGCCAACGACTGGCCCGGCGGCCTGATCCCCGCGTACATGCGGTGGGACGGCACGCAGATCCCGACCGTCCTGACCATCCACAACATTGCCTACCAAGGCAACTTCGATGCCAGCCAGCGCCATGGGCTGGCGATCCCTGACGCCGCCTTCGACATCAACGGCGTGGAATTCCATGGGCGTGTCTCTTTCCTGAAGGCCGGAGGCTTTTACGCCAGCCACGTCACAACCGTCAGCCCGACCTATGCGACGGAGATCACCACCGAACCCCAGGGGGCCGGGCTGCATGGCCTGATGGAGGCCCGCGCGGCGCGCGGCCAACTGTCGGGCATCGTCAACGGCATTGACGAAAGCTGGGACCCCGGCAGCGACCCGCACCTGCCTTACCACTTCGATCCGGACGACCTGGACGGCAAGCAGGCGAACGCCGACGCCGTGCGCACCGGGCTTTGCCTGCGCCCCTCGGAAGGCCCGCTGTTCGGCATCGTCTCCCGCCTTGTGCACCAGAAGGGCCTGGACCTGGTGGCCGAAGCCGCCAACGACATTGTCGGGAATGGCGGCCAGATCGCCATCCTGGGCCTTGGCGACCCCGAGATCGAGCACATGCTCAGCCGCACGTCGCGTCGTCACCGCGACGACATAGGCGTGCTCATCGGCTTCAACGAGCCCATGGCGCGCCGCATCGTCGCCGGCAGCGACTTCACCCTGATGCCGTCGCGGTTCGAGCCCTGCGGCCTGACCCAGATGCAGGCGCAGCGCTACGGGGCGCTGCCGATCGCGCATGCCACTGGCGGCCTGGCTGACACCATCGACGACGGGATGACCGGCTTCCTGTTCTCCGACCTGTCCTCCGACGGCCTGATGCAGGCCTGCCACCGGGCGTTCGAGGCCTTTGACGACGAAGGCCAGTTGGCTGAGATGCGGCGGGCGGCGATGGCGCGGTCGTTCGGCTGGTCCGCGGCGGCGGCGCAGTACGAGGCGCTTTACCGGCGCCTGGCCGGTCGTCCCGCAGAGCCGGCGCCGCGCCGTTTTCGCCCGGTCAAACGCAAGGCGATGCCCGTCGCGGCAGGCGCCTTGGAAGATGCCGCCTGACAGGAACAGCAAGCCGTTGCGGAACCAGACGCGCTTTAGCCTCGCCTGGCCAGGGGGCGTTGGAACTCGCCTTCATTGTGCCAGCCGCATGACGTTCGCAAGGCGACGCGCCTGGACAAGCGCTTGAACGCCATGCGACGGTTTGATCCGTTGATCTTTCAAGGGGGGTGCAGCATGCGTGCCTGCATGCGTCTGGCCGCGTCACAGGCCCCTGACCCGAGCGGGACCGGTTCATGAACGTGGACAGCCCGCTTGATGAAATGGCGGACGGCACGGGGCATGCGAAGCCGCACTGGCGGTCGCTGCTGTCCAGCATGTTCGCGCTGGGGCACGAAGCCCTGGCCGAACGGTCGCTTTTGCTTGACCAGGCTTTCGCCGAGGAAGGCATCACGGCGATCCTGCCAGGCGAGCGCGCGGTCAACTGGCGCTGCGACCCCATCCCGCTGCTGATCTCGGCGGGCGAGTTCGCCGCCCTTGAGGCCGGGCTGGCGCAGCGCGCGCGGCTCATGGAGCTGATCCTCGCGGACCTTTACGGGCCGCGCGCCCTGCTGGCCGACGGCGTGCTGCCGCCGGAACTGGTCTACGGCAACCCGGCGTACCTGCGGCCCTGCCGCGCGGCCGACGGGCGCCAGCAGGGCCGGCATCTGTCCTTCTATGCCGCCGACATGATCCGAGGCCCCGACGGCGCCTGGCGAGTCCTCGCCGACCGCACCGGACAGGCGCAGGGCGTCGCCTATGCGCTGGAGAACCGCCGCATCCTCGCCCGCGTCGTGCCGGAGCTTTTCCAGAGCCAGAGAATCCGCCACCTCCGCCCGTTCCTGGAGACGACCGGCGACGCCTTGCAGGCGCTGTCCCCTGGCGACGGCGCGGGCGTGGCGCTGCTCAGCGGCGGGCATGCCGACCCGCTGTGGTTCGAGCACGTGCTGCTGGCCCGCGAACTGTCCATCGGCCTGGTCGAGGGCGGCGACCTGACCCTGCGCAACGGCCAGTTGTTCCTCAAGACGCTGCGCGGCCTGCAACGCATCGGCGTGCTGCTGCGCCGCAAGGACGGCAACACGGTCGATTCGCTTGAATTGTCCTCCGGCAGCGGCGTGCCGGGCCTGCTGGACGCCATCCGCGGCGGCTCCGTCCGCATGGTCAACAGCGCCGGCTCCAGCCTGGCCGAGGCGCCGGCCCTGGCGGCGTTCCTGCCGGCCCTGGCCCGCCGCCTGCTCAACGAGGACCTGCAACTCCCCAGCCAGGCCACCCTGTGGCTTGGCGAGGGCGCGGTGGTGCGAACGGTGCTGCGCGACCTGGAGGGCTGGCTGGTGCGGCCGGCGATGAACGGCGCCGCCGCTCCGGTGGTGCCGATGACGCTGTCGGCCGCCGAACGCGAAGGCCTTGCCGCCCGCATCGCCGCCGACCCTCCGGCCTATGCGGTTTCCGTCGCGCCCAGCCTGTCGGTGGCGCCCTGCGCGGGGCCGAAGGGGCTGGAGGCCAAGCCGATCGCGCTCCGCATGTTCATGAACTTCGACGGCGCAAGCTGGCGCGCCTTTCCCGGCGGCCTGGCGCGCGCGCTGTCCGAGGAAGACGCCCTGGCCGGGCGCCTGCCGCGCAACGCCTTGTCAAAGGACGTCTGGGTCATCGCCGACGAGAGCAGCCCGGCGCAGGGCGTGCTGGGAGTGGCCACGCCCATCCTGTCGATACGCCGCACCGCGGGCGACCTGCCGTCCCGCGTCGCCGACAACTTCTACTGGCTTGGCCGCTACCTCGAACGCCTGGAGGAAGCCGCTCGGCTGCAACGCGCGGTCATTGCCCGCATCCTGCGCCCGTCCCCCAGCGCGCGCGACGTTTCGGAAATGCAGATCCTGATCGCCAGCCTGAGCAGCGTGAGGATGATGGATTCCGAGGACGCCAGCGGGCTGGGAGCCGGCATGCTGGCCTCGGCGGTGCTGCGGGCGTTCCGCAACGATGGCGGCATGCGGCGCGTCCTGGCGCACGTGGCGCGGCAGGTCGATCAGTTGCGCGACCGCCTGACGGGGGAGATGCACGCGGTGCTGACCCGTTCGCTGCGCGACCTTGAGGACAAGATGCGGCACCTGCCGGCTGACGCCGACTCCCGCGTGCTTGAGCACGCCTCGCACCTGACCGCCGAGATCCTGCAGTTCGCCGCCGCCGTGGCGGGGCTGGCGGCCGAGAACATGGTGCGCGGCGGCGGCAGGCTGTTCCTGGACTTCGGCCGCCGGATGGAGCGCGCGCAGTCGATCGCCACCGAACTCGCCCAGGTGCTGGACCAGCCCGGCGCGGCGACGCAGCCGGGACGCGTCGAGACCGGCCTGCGCCTGGCGCTGGAGCTGCGGGATTCCGTCATCACCTACCGCACGCGCTACCTTGCCGTGATGCAACCGGCGGCGGCGCTTGACCTGATCCTGGCGGACGAAGGCAACCCGCGCGGACTGGCCTTCCAGCTTGTCGCCGCGCGCGAGCTGCTGCGGGAAATCGTGGAGGATGGCGATTCCCTTCTGGCCGCCACCGAACCGTTGTTGCAGGAAACCCGCGACATCGTGCAGGAGGTGCTGCGGTCACCGGACCAGATGGGGGTCGCCGCCCGGCTGCCGCCCCGGCTGCGCAAGCTGGACCGCGCGATCGCCGCGATCGCCGACCGGGTGTCGCGCCGGTATTTCACCCTGCTGCCGATCGCCCGCAGCCTGGGCGTCGAGAGCGAGCTGCTGCGCGGCGCGGCGTGACGGATGCAGGGGCCGCCGGCCGCCTTGCCGAGTGGGCTGACGCAGGCATCAGAGGGGTGATTGCCGCCGTTCGGGGCTTTCCCAGTTCCCCGTGCCCGCGCATCATCCGAGCCGATCGCGCCGATGAACGGAACCAGCATGCGGCCATGCGTTCTATCTTCCGTCGGGCAACACGGGATTAGACTGACCTGATGCGATACCGCGTGCAGCACACCACTCGCTATGCCTATGGCAGCCCGGTCGAACTGGCGGCCCACATGGTGCACCTGCGGCCGCGGCCGCAACCCTGGCAGAGCATTGTTTCCGAAACCATCGTTTCCACGCCCATGCCGGCAAGGCGACGCGACGGGACCGACCATTTCGGCAATTTCGTCACCTGGCTGTTCATGGACCTGCCGCACGCCGATTTCGAGGTCACCTCGGACTCGGTTGTCGATGTTTCCTGCCCGCCGATGCCCAAGCCGAGCGACACGCTGGCGTGGGAGGCGGTGGCGCAAGCCGCGCGCGAGCCAGCCGGGTGGCAGGCCGTCGAGTTCCAGTTCGGCACGGCGATGGCGCCGTTCAACGACGACTCCAGGGACTATGTCAGCCAATCCTTTCCCAAGGGCCGCCCCGTGCTGGAGGGCCTTCTCGACCTGAACGAGCGCTTCCACAAGGACTTCCGCTTCCGCTCCGGCGTGACGACGATCTCGACGCCCGTGTCGCAGGTCATGCGGCGGCGCGAGGGGGTTTGCCAGGATTTCTCGCACGCCCTGATCAGCGGCCTGCGCGGCATCGGCGTGCCGGCGCGCTACACCTCGGGCTATATCCGCACCAAGCCGCCGCCGGGGCAGGCCAAGCGCAGGGGCGCCGACATGTCGCACGCCTGGGTCGGCGCGTGGCTAGGCCCCGAGCATGGCTGGGTCGATATCGACCCGACCAACGGCATCGTGGTGCGCGACGAGCACGTGCTGCTGGGCTGGGGGCGCGACTTCAGCGACGTCAGCCCGGTTCGCGGCGTCATCCTGGGGGGCGGCGACCACAGCATGTCGGTCAGCGTAGACCTGGAGCCGGTCAATGACGGAGGCGAAGCATGAGCAGCCTGCGGATTCTCTCCACCCTGGCGGTCATGGGGGCGATGCCCGACATTGCCGCCGCTTATGAAGCGCGTGGCGGACCGGCGATCGAGGCGGAGTTTTCGCCCACGGCCGCGCTGCTGCAACGGCTTCGCGGCGGGGAGGCCGCGGACATCGCCATCCTGACGGCGCGCGGGATCGACGACCTGATCGCGGAAGGCTTCGCCCATCGGGGCAGCCAGACCGATGTCGCCCTGTCCTTTGTCGGCGTGGCCGTCAAGGCCGGCGCGGCGC
This sequence comes from uncultured Rhodopila sp., assembly GCA_964248015.1. Classification (GTDB taxonomy): domain Bacteria; phylum Pseudomonadota; class Alphaproteobacteria; order Acetobacterales; family Acetobacteraceae; genus Rhodopila. The sequence continues at coordinate 8,450 of CAXTXZ010000038.1, forward strand.
ATCCCGACATCGGCTCGGTTGAGGCGTTCCGCGCCACGCTTCTGGCGACCCGCTCGATCGCCTATTCCCGCATCGGCGCCAGCGGGGTCTTTTTCGCCGACCTGATCAAGCGCCTGGGCATAGAGGCCGAGGTGAACGCCAAGGCCACGGTTGTCGCCTCCGGCCTCACCGCCGAACACGCGGCCAGCGGCGTGGTCGAACTGGCGGTGCAGCAGGTCAGCGAACTGCTGGTCGTCCCCGGCATCGAGGTGGTCGGGCCGCTGCCGCCCGAGATCCAGGCCACCGCCACGTTCTCGGCCGGGCTGCTCACGGCCTCCGCGCAGCCGGCGGAGGCGTCCGATCTGCTGCGCTTCCTTGCCTCGCCGGAGCTTGCGCCCATCCTGCGCTCGGCTGGGCTGGAGCCTGCCGCGCCCGCCTGACGCCGGCCGAGCGCACGTTTCGGTGCGCCGGCAGGCAGAGGGAGCGGAAAAGTGTTACACCAGCTTGCCTGCCGCCGAAGGTGCCGCGATGCCACTGCTGACCGTTGTCCACAAGACGACCTATCGTTACGCGAACCCTGTGACGTTCGGCGAGCACCGCATGATGATGCGGCCGCGCGACAGCCATGACCTGCGCCTGGTGAAGACGGCCCTGCTGCTGCGGCCAGCCGGCAAGATACGCTGGATACACGACGTTTTCAGCAACTCCGTCGCCATCGCCCGCTTCCAGGCCCCGTCGAACGAACTGCATGTGGCGTCGACCTTCCAGGCGGAGCACTTCCCGTTGCCTGAAGGCGCCGTCGAGATCGAGGAGTACGCCCGCCACTACCCCTTCAGCTACGATGCGTCCGAGGCGCCGGATATCGACCGCACCGCCGAACGCCATTATCCCGATCCGCAACACAGGGTTGACCTTTGGGCACGTCGCTTTGTCGAGGAAACCCCCCGGCACGAGACACTCGGCATCCTGTCCCGCATGACCAGGGCGATCAAGGCCGAGTTCACCTACAACCCGCGTGACGAGATGGGCACGCAGGACCCGGTCACGACCTTGCTGACCGCCAGGGGCACCTGCCGCGATTACGCGCTGCTGATGATGGAGGCGGCGCGCAGCCTGGGCTTCGCCGCGCGGTTCGTTTCCGGCTACCTTTACGACGACAGCAAGATCAAGGGCGGGCCGGAAACCGTGATCGGCGGCGGGGCCACGCATGCCTGGACGCAGGTCTACCTGCCGGGCGCGGGCTGGGTGCCGTTCGATCCGACCAATGGGCTGATCAGCGACCGCAACCTGATCCGCGTGGCGGTGACGCGCGACCCGTCCCAGGCGGTGCCGCTGAAGGGCGTCTACATCGGCAAGCCGGCGGATTTCCTGGGGATGGATGTTTCGGTGGAGATCCGGGCGTAGGTTGGTGGGGTGCGATGGCCAGGGAGGCGGATTGTTGGGGTTTGGGATTAAATGGTTGGGTGCGTAGGTCGGGCGCGAAAGTGTCCAGCAAAGGGTAGGCTTTGAGTGATTCCCCTTCTGAAAGCCCAATTTGGAGGATCATCATAAGTATTATATAGTATGATAATCCTTTTCAAGCAGTCTCTTAGTTATGGCGGAGATTGAGAGACTGACGATTACGCTGCCATCCGAAATGGCGGCAGCCGTCAAAGGCGCGGTTGATGGCGGCGATTACGCATCAAGCAGCGAGGTTGTGCGGGAGGCGTTGCGCGACTGGAAAATGAAACGCGCTATTCAGTTGAAAGAGATGGAGGCCCTCAAGGCTGACATCGACAAGGGCCTGGCTGACCTTGCCGAAGGTCGAGTGAGGGACTTCAATGCCGACCGTATCATTGCTCGGGGGAGGAAATTATTAGCCGCCCGTTAGCCCTTCGTGTTACCGAAACCGCTGAGCAAGACCTTGCTGAAATCTGGTTCACGATTGCAAGCAACGCATCCGAGGAAATCGCGTCGCGCTTTGTCTCGGCGATTGGATCAGCGTTTGAGCCTGTCCGGTATTTTCCTTTGGCGGCTTCGACACGTGAGCAACTCGGCGCCGGATCGCGTGTCACCTTCCATAGTCCTTATGCGATCTACTATCGCCCTTTTGCCGACGCGATTGTCATTGTCCGCGTGTTGCACAGGGCGGGTGACGCGGCGGCAATTGCCTAGCGTGGTAGTTTTGCAGGATAAGTCGTCTTGCAAGGGGTGAGTTTTGGGACGCGGAGCCAGCCCTGTGAATACAGGGACTGGCATGTCCCGAAGGTCAGTTCCGCAATTCGCTACGCAGGTTTACCCAAAATGCGGCTTTTCGGATGAGTATCTGTCGATGACGCCACTTAGCGCCGAGTTTATCAAGATGCAGATATCAACGTTACTTATCTACGAAGCAAGAAGATGGCTAATCACTCGCGAGCGAAGTCTGTCATATTGATCCTGTGAGCAGTCGAGCAGGGCTTCAGTTCTATCACTGGGAATGTCATCATAAAATATTGGGCTTGAGAACTGGCTCATGGTGAAGTCAACTCGCCTGCCGTCAATTTGATTGTAGAAATGCCAAAAGCCGTTCACGTCTGTTTTGAGAATGTTCCCACCTAACTGGTCATTTACAACGAGAGCCGTTACACCACATTGGCCAGCCGCAGGATTGTCAATCTGCCAATGACGGCCGGTGTCGATAGACCACGATTGCCGGAGTCGTGCATAAAGGGCCTCAAGAGGTCGGTTCCCGGCGGTCATGTTGTCTCCACGGAGCAGGGTAAAGCTCATGGCGGTGCATATCTGGTATTGCCAGGAATAGTTTTCATACGCCTGCCTCGGAGGCAACTCAGTTTTGGGGACGACCCTGAGATTAATCGTTTGCAGGACGCGACGGTAACAGGGCCGCCAGGCGCAATGAGGTTGGACCAGACGTGGTTGTGGTGCTCAATGACGTTCGTGGCGGGCAGATGCGGGCGATTGGAGAGCGTGTGCCCATCCGCTGTGGCCCGGTTTCGAAGTAGGCTTCGCATGCCGCAACATGAGGCAATGGCAACGCGGCGATCTTCTCAGCGTCAGCAAGTGTGGCACGGGCCTTCGCAAGATAGTCGGCGTCCGCCTTCATAGATTGAGGCCGTCCTCGCGCAACTCGTGCATGAAACCGTGCGGTCGCGATAGGCCCTTGCCGGAAACGGCGTGGTGGAGATGACCGCGCCCATATCGTAGAGAATGTCGGTGCTAACGGCAGCAAGTCGCGCGCTCTCGTGGCTGAACGTGCCCGCGTCCGTGAGGAACACGGCAATATCGTAATCAGAATCTGGTTTCGCATTGCGCCGGGCGTGTGAGCCGAACAAAACGACACGCTCAGCGCGTGCGCCGTAAATTTCAGTTACGGCAGCGCGAAAGCGGATGAACACAAGATCGTCGGACGGATTTTCTGTCATGATGTTTCGATTGTGGAACGAAATTATGCGATAGTCAGCTATAAGCCGTTGGCAAAACTTCCTTACGATTTGTTTGCTGGCAGAGTTAGGCGCAAAGCGTCCCATAAAGGATAAATGACGAGACGCCGCAATGGACTTTCCCTAAATCGCGATTATGAAAAGCCCGTGGCGCATGCAAACCTGCTTCCACACCCGCAGACTGACCACACTGGAACATGAATAAAAGACCCTACATTAGGGTTGAACAGACAGGTGTTTCGGGTTGTATGTATTCTCTCGATGCAATTTGCATATAAGCAACGGAGCAACGGCAGCAATCCCAATTGCTCAAAATGCAGATTGAAATGCGGTAATTTTTTTAAATTAAAGATTCCACAATAAAATTAGGACGTTGAAAACGTGGCGGATTTCCGCTGCGTACATCAGGTGCGAAAGCCGAGCCGTTGAGTCCCGCAAAGGGTTAACTGTCGGGACACAACGCAGCAGGATGGATTAACTACGGCTGTGCGCTTGGTCCGCGTGGTCAAGTGACACCCGGCGGGAGCAATTGAGAAATCCTATCCATGAACCGCCGCACAAGGTCGATTAGATCTTGCGCCTCCTTGACCGTAATGCTGCTCTGCACACCGATACCGTAATCGGCAAGTTCTTTGAACTTGTAAGCCCGCGCCAAAAGAGACGCGAGTGCACGATCAAAGCGCGTGTCGCCTTTCGTGATCTCGGCGAACCTTGAACGCATCCCTTTGTGGCTCTTGACCGCCTTGCCGGTGCTCTCGAACACAAAGGCATGGGCCGCATGATAGACGGCGAGCTAAGCTTCTTTCGCCGCCACTTGCGGCAAGGGAAAAGCATTAATCGTCTTGGCGGCGTCCAAACATTCGCGGGACTTGGCCAAATAGTCGGCGCTCTCCGGCTTCACAGGTCTAGCCCGTCCTTCCGCAATTCGCTCATGAAGCCGGTGCGGTCGCGATAGGCCTCCGCCGCAAATGGCATAGAGTTGATTACCGCACCTGTATCGTAGAGAATTTCGGTTTCCAGCTCGGCGAGCCGGGCCATTTCTTCGCCTCGCTCGGGCATGTCCCGAAGAAACACCGCGATATCGTAATCAGAATCCGGTTTTGCATCGCCCCGGGCGCGCGAGCCAAACAAAAGGACACGTTCAGCGCGCTCGCCGTAAATTTCAGTTACGGCAGCGCGAAAGCGGGTCAGCACAGGATCGTTGGATGGCTTTTCTGTCATAGCGTTTCTATTGCAACACGAAACATGAGGAAGTCAGCCATAACCCGTTAGCAAAACCGGACTTGTTCTTTGCTAGAGTCAGGCGGGAGGCGTCCCGTAAGTGGTGGGTTTCGGGACGCGGAGCTAGCCCTGTGGATACAGAGGCTTGCCTGTCCCGAAAGTCAGTCCTGCCATCCGCTGCGCAGGTTCACTTAAGATGCGGCTTTCAGGATGAGTGTTTGTCGATGACGCCACCTGGTCCAAGCCTGATGGCAACAGACCTTACCCTTTACAGGACCCAAATGATGCGGTTGCGACGGACGCCACGCGCTCAGACATCCACCTCCTCCACTGACACCGACTTCGCGTTCTCCTGTATGAAGGCGTAGCGCAGTTCCGGGCGGCGGCCCATCAGGCTCTCGACCCGCTCCGCCGTGGCGGCGCGTTGCTCGGGCAAGGCCACGACCTTCAGCAGCGTGCGCTTGGCCGGGTCCATCGTGGTTTCCTTCAACTGCGCGGGGGGCATCTCGCCCAGGCCCTTGAAGCGGCTGACCTCGACCTTGCCGCCGGCCTTGAACTCGCGCTTCATCTTGCGTTCCCGGTCCTCGTCGCTCATGGCGTAGACAGACTTCGCGCCTTGGGTCATGCGGTACAGCGGCGGCTGGGCCAGGTAGACGTGGCCGTGGCGCACCAGTTCGGGCAGCTCGCGGTAGAAGAAGGTCATCAGCAGGGACGCGATGTGCGCGCCGTCCACGTCGGCGTCCGTCATGATGATGACCCGGCCGTAGC
>CAXTXZ010000039.1:0-2311 GCA_964248015.1 uncultured Rhodopila sp.
GGCGTAGCTGGCGCAGCCGAAGAAGACCGACGCGCCGAACGGCACCAGCCCGGTGTAGCTGACCAGCAGGCACACGCCCGCGCCGTACAGCGTGTAGATGGCGATCTGCGTGATCAGCCCGATGGGCGCGCCGATCAAATGCCATAGGCCGGTCAGGCCCAGCAGCACGACGAAGACCCACAGGACAGGGTGGCGGATCATTCGAACCGCTCCCAGCGCTCGCCCAGCAAGCCGCGCGGCCGCAGCAACAGCATCAGCGCCATGAACAGGTACATCACCGCGCCCGACGCCTGCGGCTGGAACTGGATGGTCAGGGCAATGACGACGCCCACCAGCAGCCCGGCGATCACCGCCCCGGCGAACGATCCCAGCCCGCCGATCGCCACCACGACAAACGCCGGCATGATGGCATTCGTCGCCATCGCCGGGGTGATCGTCCAAAGCGGAGCCGCCAGCACCCCCGCGATCCCCGAGATGGCGCAGCCCAGCCCAAACACCCAGGTCAGCACCCGAGGCAAGTTGATGCCCAGCAACCCGACCATTTCCGGATCGCGCGACCCCGCCCGCAGGATGCGGCCGAACGGCGTGCGCTCCAGGAACAGCCACAGCGCGAGCAGCACCGCCGCCGTCGTCAGCAGCACGGCGAAACGGTACTTGGTGATCAGGATCGGCCCCCAGATGATGAAGCCGGCCAGCATCGGCGGCGGGCTGAACGGCTGGCCGATGCCGCCCCAGATCAGCCTGACCGAAGCTTCGATGCACAGCGCCAGGGCAAAGGTGACGATCAGGCTGACCAGCGGTTCCTTGTCATACAGCCGGCGGATCAGCAGGCGCTCGGCGAGCATCCCGATGGCGCCGACGATGGCCGGCGCAAGGATGACCGCCGGCCAGCCAAAGTACTGGTAAAGCGTCAGCGCAAAGTAAGCGCCCAACGTGAAGAATGTGCCATGCGCGAAATTGACAATGCCAAGCAGCCCGAAAATGATGGAAAGGCCAATGGCGATCAGGACATAAAGCCCCCCGAGGACAAGGCCGCTGACGATCTGGGACAGTAATATCTCAACCATTGCGGGTACGCCCCTCGTGCCGTCGCGATTTATTCTTGCTTATGGCCGACTCCTCGATTGCGCACGCCAAGGCCAGCGCTTCGCCACCCCGCGCCGAAGGCTCAGCCCATCCGGCAGCCAATCTCCTCGGCACTGCCGAACACGCTGTCCAAGTCGGCGACATTCTCCGGCAAAGTCGCCCTCACGTCGAAATAGTCCCATTTGTCGGTGATCTTGTCTTTCACCGTGACGGCCAGGTTGCGCGCCAGCATCTGGTGGTCGAACCGGCGATAGCTGTAGGACGTCTTGCCGGCGTCCATCTTCCAGGCTTCCAGCGCCTCGACGATGGCCATGCCATCGGTGGACTTCGCCGCATCCAGGGACTCGAACAACGAACGCGCGGTGATCCAGCCCATCCAGGCTTTGTCCGCCGGCGGCTTGCCGTATTTCCTTTCATACAATGCGGCGAAAGCTTTTTCCTCAGGAGTGTTGTCCGGGTTTTTGTAATACCACATCTTGGTGAACGTGCCGCTGGCTGCCTCCGGCCCGACGGCCCAGATGTCGGTGTCGCCGATGGCGATCTCAACAAAGGGGATCTTCCCCTTCATCCCAAGCTCGTTCCACTGCTTCAGGAAAGTTGACAAATCGCCCGCCGACAGGCCGCCCACCACCACATCCGGCTTCGCCTGGCGGATCTTCAGGATGAAGGAGCTGAAATCCGCGGTGTTCAGCGGCGCCTCGTCCGAGCCGACTTCCGTCCCGCCGGCCGCCTTCAGCAGTTCCCGCGATGACCGCAATATGTCCTGGCCGAACGCATAGGACGCCGTGATGAAGTACCAGCGCTTGCCTTGGGCCAGGGCGAACGGCGCCAGCATGCGCGACTGCACCGCGACCGGCGTGTTCAAACGAAAAGTGAAACGATTGCAGTTCTTGCCGCTGATCTCCGTCGCCGCCGCGTTGTCGCAGACGAACGGGATCTTCAACTGCGCCGCGGTCGCTTCCTCGGCCAGCGCGTTGGAGGACAGCGATCCGCCGAGGATGGCGCACACCTTGTTCTCCTGCGCCAGCTTGATCATGTTCTGCGTGGCCGCCTGCGGCGTCGGCTCGTCCAGCCAGACCAGTTCCGCCGGCTGTCCCATGATCGTGTCCTTGCGCTCCGCCATCGCCAGGAAGGTGCCGTTCGCGAGGTACTCCGTCTGCGCCGCGATCTGACCGGTCTTGGCCAGCAACAGGCCAATCCTGATCGGTTCGGCCGCCCGCGCCAC
>CAXTXZ010000039.1:2411-5945 GCA_964248015.1 uncultured Rhodopila sp.
ATATCCAGGTGCCAGCGTCCCTGGGCAACCTGACGCGCGATCAGGGTGGCACGGGCAGCGGGGTCTTCGATCAGGGACAGTACAGGATCGGTCTCGTTCAGCGCCTCGCCGGCAAAATACAGGCGGGTGGTCAACCCCGTCAGCAAGCCACGCGCGAAAATCGTTATCGCGACATGCGGGGCCTGCTGCGCGTTGCCCCAGCCAGGAATCGGCTCGGGCTTCAACGTCTTGAACAGGAACGACCCGTTTGCATCGGTGCGGCACCGGCCGTAGCCAGGAAACAGGTCGGTTGCCGGCGGGCTGGCCTGCCAGATCTCGGTCGCGCCGTCGGTCACCAGCTGGCCGGCGCCATCCTTGATGGTGCCGGTCAACACGATCCGCTCTCCCTCGGCGCCAAAGCGCGTCAGGTCGGCCCAGCTTGGGTCATCGATCAGGTGCCAGTAAGGTCCGATCGTCTGGCTTGCGGTGGCGACCGGCATGTCAGCCTGCCTCCCTGGGTGTGGCATCGCGCCCGCGCAGCACGAAGTCGAACCGGTATCCCAGTGCCCATTCCGGGGATGTAATGTCGATGTCGAACTGCGCCATCAGGCCAGCGCGCGCGTCCGCGTCGGGGACCGCCAGGAAGACCGGGTCCAACGCCAGCAGCGGGTCGCCAGGAAAATACATTTGCGTAATGACGCGCTGCCCGAAGCCGCTGCCGAACAGGGAGTAATGAATGTGGTTCGGCCGCCACGCGTTGTGATGGTTGCGCCAGGGATACGCGCCCGGTTTAATGGTGACGAACTGGTACCAACCGTCGGCATCCGAGAAGACGCGCCCGCTGCCATGGAAATGCGGGTCCAGCGGCGCGTCATGCTGATCGCCCGGATGATCGTAGCGGCCCGCCGCGTTGGCCTGCCAGATCTCGATCATTGTGTGCGGCACCGCCCGGTCATTTTCATCCACCACGCGGCCGCGAACAATGATGCGCTCGCCCTGCGCCTGCTTGCCGTCCGTCACCGACAGGTCCGCCATCGCGCCAAACCGGGCCGCGTCGAAATGCGGGCCGGTGGTTTCGGTCATCGTCTGCGGAATCCGCAACGCTGCTCGTTTCGGGTGGCGAAGCCGCGTGCTGCCATACGAAGGTGTGTCGTTGACCGGCTGCGTGCCTGTCACCAGCGGCCTGAACGGCGCGGTTTCCGTCATTTGAACTTTCCAATCCCAATGTGGATGAACGGGTGCGTACTAAACGCTGAGTCGGGTGCAAGTCACAACGTGTTCATGTTGCATCATCCTCCCGCGCTCTCGCCGGCCACGCGCCCGCCCTGCCGCCCATCCGTTCGACCAACCGGCGGTTTCCACCCGCTGCGCTGACGCGCCGTCCAGGCGTATTTCGGGTCGCCCTCGAGCACAGCGATATGGTCAGCCAGCCGGTGACGCTCCAGCCACCCGACGGACGCCTCAAGCTCGGGCAACGTCATCTCGGCCCGGCTGCGATTGTTCATCATCCGTTTCAGCACCGCATTGTAGCGATGATACAACCCTTGCCCGCGTGGCGCTTGCAAGGCAACCTCGTCCTCCACCGCCTGCATCGCCACCATCTCGCCAACGCGCGCGCGCAGCCGGCGCTCAATGACCGACGGAGGGTCCAGCAGCTCGGCCTGCGCCTCTTCATGCTCGGGGCGCCGCATGGCCAGGTCCGGGCCAGGCTTCAGCAGCGCGAACCGCAGCGCCAGCGCGTTGCTCTCCAGCGGCACGATGCCCTTCTCCTTGTCATCCTGCTCCGCCAGTTGCTCCTGCAGCCAGAGCGGCAAGCTGCTCTGCCGCCGCGGCTTCGGCCGCTTCGCCAGGGTGCCCTGCTCGGTTTCCAGGCGCAGGCGGAAGCGGGCGAACAGCGGGTCGTCGGGGTGGTAGACCAAGGCGCGCTGCGTGTCGTACTCCCCGGCGTGCGGGTCGATCCGGGTCGCGCGCGCCACCATCTGCTCCAGCCAGGGGCGGCTGCGGATGTGGGTCAATGCGGCGACAACGGCAACTTCCGGGGCATCCAGTCCCTCGTACGCCATCGCGACGGTGACGAGCACACTCGGCTCCGCGTTGCGCCGGAAGCCAGCCAGCACGGCATGCGCGTCCGGCTCGCTCGACGTCGCCAGCCGGACCGTGTCGGCCTGCCCGCGCGGCACCCAGCCGCGGATCAGCGTCAGGTAACGCCGAGCCTCGGACTGATCGGGGGCCACGACGAGGAACTTGCCCAGGCCGCGCGCGGCGACGCCCGGCTGCAGCCCGCGTTGCCGGCGCCGCGTTGCCCGAAGGTCGCGCGTCGCCTGGAACGCCTCGCGCAGCAGGGTGTCGGCAAACCCCGTGCGCAGCGCGGTGAACAAGGCGGGACGCGTGGTTTCGGTCGGCCAGTGGCTGAATAGCCGGTGCGGGCCGCAGTCCAGCCCATCCTCGTCCCGCCACCGGGCCTCGCCATCCAGCGCCCCGAACATCACCGGCAGCACGGCGCGATCGGCCAGCGCCTGGGCCCTGCTGTAGCCGACCACGGCCCATCCCGGCGCGGCGAGGTCCACTTCCCGCGTGCTGGCGCGCGGGCCTTGCCGATAGGGAAGCCACAGGATGCCGCGCCCGTCCGCCCGCTCCAGCGTGCCCGACAGCAGCAGCCGAAGCCGCGCCGCCTCCAGCAGCGGAACAATGGCGCGGCTCCAGCCCGAGGCCTCGTCGTCCCGTGCCGCCACGATCGGATCAGCGGTGAATTCGGCAAGCGCGGGCAGGTGATGCACCTCGTCAACCACCAGCAGGTAGCGGTGACGGCGGAACTCCTCAAGGTGCAGCGCGGGCGCCGCGGCGATGCCCTGGTACGTCGTGACATAACCCGCCAGCCCACGGCACAGATCCGGGGTGTTCTCGGCGGCGCGGATCGACAGGGCATGCCCGAGCGTGTTGCGCCACATCGAGTCGGCGAAGGCCTCCTCGGCTTGCAGGCGCAGGCTGTCGCGCGGCACCACCCAGCACACCCGATCCACATAGCCTGCGCCGATCAGGCGGCACGCCGCGATGACCGGCAGCAGCGACTTGCCGCCGCCCGGTGTCACTGCCGCCAGGATGTCGCTGACGTCCTGCGCCTCGCCATTGGCCAGAGCCTGCACGATCGCATCGACACGCGCCTGATGTACGCGAAGGGAACGCGGCGATGGTGACAGTTAGGCGACTCCGCATCAAATGTGCGGAAGACATTCAACCCTTTGAAGACGCTTGTGAATTTATAGTTTACAGCGAAACTGCAATTTCATTGCGATTTTCGATCAAAAGTAACAGGAATAGCCTCCTGCGCCCGTATCTGGCACAAAAACCCAAGGATAGGGCTTTTGGTTGCTCTTATGTTCACGATAAATTGTGGCCTGTTATCAGGCAGCTTGACCCTGAGCTTCCTGCAATGGATCAACCTGGCTTATCTTTTGTCAGGCCACGAACGCATTCCAGCAAGTGCTGGCGAGTGAGATCCGTCGCAGGAATCGCCAGATCCAGTTGTCAGCCACTGTTTCAGGCGGAGCCACGCAT
>CAXTXZ010000039.1:5955-13740 GCA_964248015.1 uncultured Rhodopila sp.
CGCCCACTATGGCGAACTTCTGAACCAGGACACTAGCGGGCGGCAAGGGCGGCCACGGCACGCCAGCAGGGGCGGACCTGAGCGGAATTCCGTTCCGCGATGGCCTGCCTGACGGCGGCCACCAGGACGTCGGGATCAAACGGCTTGGGCAAGTGCATGTCCATGCCAGCGGCGCGGCAGGCGGCAACCTGCTCCGTGAAGGCCTGCGCGGTCACGGCCAGGATGGGGATTTGCCCGCGCGTGCCCGGCAGCCTGCGGATGCGCCGGGTCGCCTCCAGTCCGTCCATGCCAGGCATCGTCACGTCCATCAGGACGACATCGAGATCCCGGCTTGCCACCGCCGCGACCGCCTCCGCCCCGCCTTCGACGCTGGTGACCATATAGCCGGCCCTGCGCAGGAATGAGCTGGCGATGTCGCGGTTCATCAGCACATCGTCAACAACAAGCACATGATGGGCACGAACCGGAGCCCGCGCCGTTGGCGCCGTCGTCACCTCCGGGTCATGGTCCAACATCGGAGAAGGTTCCGTGACAGGATTGACCGGCAGTTTCAGCCAGAACACGCTGCCGCCGCCCGGATTGTCTTCACAGCCAAGGCACCCGCCCATCAAGCCTGCGAGCCGGGATGCCAGCGCCAACCCCAGCCCGGCGCCCTCGACCATGCGGGTGGCCTCGGCATCAAGCCGCTCAAAATCCTGGAACAGGCGATGGCGCCGCTCTTCCGGGATGCCGGGGCCAGTGTCCACGATCTCGATCCGCAGCGCGGAGTCGTGCTCCACGGACTGGATGCGCAAGGTGATCTGGCCCTGGCTGGTGAACTTTGCCGCGTTGCCCAACAGGTTCAGCAGGATCTGCCGCAGCCGCGTGCGGTCCGCGACCAGCACCGGAGACGTTCCGGGCGCTATTTCGATACTGAGCGCCAAGCCCTTGGCCTCCGCCGCCGGGCGGATCAGGTCGAGGCAGGCCGCCGCGGTTGCCTGCACGTCAAGCTCGACAGGCCGCAAGGAAACACGCTCCGCCTCGATCTCGGACAGGTCGAGCACGCAGGTGATCATCTCAAGCAGGTGCTTGCCGGTCTCCAGCATCGCATCCACCCGCGCGCTTTGGCTGGGATTCAGGTTCCCCTCGATGTGCAGCAGGTGCGCGTAGCCCAGGATGCCGTTCAAGGGCGTGCGCAATTCGTGGCTCATGCCGGCCAGGAAGCGCGACTTGGCGCGATTCGCCTGCTCTGCCCGGTCACGCGCCTGGGCAAGATGCTTCGCCAGATGGTCAAGATGGGCGTTGGCGGCCTCCATTGCCTGCCGCTCGCGCTCCGCCGCTTGAAGCAACGCCTCCTTCTCCGCCGCTTCCTTGCGCAACAATTCGACAGCGAGCAAGTCGCGCGCGTCCGATGCCTGCCTGGCAGCCTCGGCCATCCGGCGTTCAGCCTGCCTGCCTTCCAGCAGATCCAAATTGGCCTGTCGGAGTTGAGCGGGGGAAGGCAATGCCAAAGCCTGAGGCAACAGCTTCCACACGGCCGCGGCCGTCACGACCGAAACAACCGCCGTCGCCGCCTTGACAACCCCCTCCAGGCCATAGGCAGGCACCCAAAGGGTCAGCAGCTCGATCCAATGTCCGGCGCCGCACAGCAGGATGAACGCGGCGAACAGCCCGAACACCGGCCGGAACACAAGATCAGGCCGATGCTGGATAAACGCTATGAGGGCAAAGGGGATGGAAAAATACGCCACGCCGATGCCGGTGTCGGAAAGCGCATGCAGCCAGAGGAGTCCAGGTTCCCATGACAGGCAGAAACCATGCGGGGACAGCACAGAGGAACCAAAAAGCCACTGAGCCAACTCAGCCAACATTCATGCAACCTAACTCTAGCCAGCCAAGCCAAACTCATGGCCATTCAATAAAGAATTTATTCCTTAATGCTTAACTTAAGGTTAACGCGGCCCGACAAAATTCCTTTCGCTTGCTGAATTGCACGGTCCTGTGTCCTGATCTCGTCTTTCTTGTGCCGCCCCGCTGCTGCCTTGGCATCCTCAACCCGGCTGTGGGCCGTCATACCCCTCGATGATCAGCAGGTCGGCCACTGAGTGGCCTTCCCGCAGCGCCCGCGCGGCGGCGTACTCAGGCGAGTGGTAGCAAGCCAGGGCGGTTTGGTAGTCCTTGAACTCAAGCACCACGTTGCGCGACCGAGGCAAGCCCTCCGGCGCCTCGGATCGGCCGCCGCGCACCAGGAACTTCGCGCCGTACTGGCTGAACACGGCGGCGTTGGCCAGGACGTAGCCCTGGTAGCCTTCCAGGTTGCTCACATCCACCCGCGCGATCCAGTAACCCTTCGGCATGACCTTTCCCCTTATGAATGCGGCCGGTCGTCCAGCAGCGTGGCCAGCACCGGTTCCATGGCCTTCGACAGCAACGCCTGGCCCTCAGCCGTGGGATGCAGCGGCGGTTCGGGCGGCGTCAGCTTCGGATCGTAATACAGGTTGCGGTTCAGCGCGCCGTTGCGCATGAACAGGGCAGTCAGGTCCAGGAACGTGACGACGGGGGACCGGTGATACTTCGCCGCCAACAGGGCGTTGATCCGTTCGGTTGCTTCCGTGGCCCACGCGGAGCGCTCGGATGGCAGCACGGCCAGGAGCAGGATCTTGGTCTGCGGCAGCCGGGCGTGCAGTTCCCCCATGATGGCGTCGATGCCATCGACTGTGTCCTCGGCTGACCAGTGGACGCGTCCAAGGTTGTTGGCGCCGATCAGCACCACCGCCGCCTTTGGCCTGATGCCGCTGACTTCTCCGTTGCGGATGCGCCACAGCAGGCTGGCGGTGGTGTCGCCAATGAACCCCAGGTTGACGGCGTTCCGATCTCCATAGAAGCGCTGCCAGACCGGCGCGAAGTTCATCCATTCCGGCGGCCCGACACGTTCCCAGTCCTGCGTGATCGAGTCGCCGAGGAAGATCAGGTCCGGTTTCCTGGTTGCGATTTCCGCCAGTTTCGCGGCGTGCCGGTCCCGCCACCACGGCAGGTCAGTGCGAGGTATGGCCATGGCGGCCAGAATGGTTCGTGCGGCCAATGGCTGTGAAAGCAACAGCGGAAAGCCCAATAGGCCGAGGATGACGCCACGCCGCGCATGCATGCTGACCACTGACCTCCGACGTTCGGGCGGTACCTGCCGCCCGGTTCGTACAGTCCCTGATCAGCCTTCAAGTCGCAAGGTGATGGGCAGCCCAGGCTCGGCTGCGGCTGATCAGGCAGCGCGGGTTCAGCAGCGGCTGGATCAACACCAGGCCGAAGCCCCACATCAGGTTCGCAGTCACTGATCTCAGCATCGCCACGTGCTCCCATCCAAAAGCAATCGGATGCCCGGCCAGCGGCCGAACGACGAACCAGGACATGAGCAAGGCAAACATCCCTGCCGTCAGCCCGCGAATTGCAAGCTTGCTCGACAGCCGGGGCGCGAGCCAGCCGAACAGCCCGCCATAAATCGCGCCCCAGAACACCAGGCTGACGATCATTGGCATGTTGAAGGGCGGCACATGGGCAATCCGGAAGGCAGCCTGCGGCGTCAGTCCGCACCAGAACAGAACCTGCAAGGTGGTCTGATGGAACAGCAGCATTGCGAGCGCTCCGGCGACGCATCCCAAGAAGACACGGGTTGATGTCAGGGTCATGGCGCGGATCCACAATGGTTATGAGGCTTCTTACCTTTATCATCGCCGGCTGGTCCGGTACGTCAATCCAGCAGTGCCTGGAACGCATGGCCAAAATTTTCGCCCCATGCGCCAACAAAGGCAGTCGCTGCAATGGCAAAGCCAAAGTCCACCTCGTTGCACAATCACGCGTGCAGAAAGCCGTTTTATTTATCATCGTGTTGCCGCAGATTCTGGTGGACAGTCGGCAAGATGACGCCTATATGCGCGCCTCTTCGGAACGCGGGAGACTTGGATGGCCTGTTGCCAGCCCAGGTCGCATGCACCGCGGTCCCTTGGATAAGGACCAGGGATCTTCATGGCAAAAAAAGTCGTTGGCTATATCAAGCTGCAAATTCCCGCCGGCAAGGCCAATCCATCCCCGCCGGTTGGTCCCGCGCTAGGTCAGCGCGGCTTGAACATCATGGCTTTCGTGAAAGAGTTCAATGCTTTCACTCAGAGCATGGAACCTGGGATGCCCATCCCGGTGGTGATCACCGCCTATGCCGACCGCAGCTTCACGTTCATCACCAAGACGCCGCCGAACACCTACTTCCTGAAGAAAGCCGCCGGGATCACCAGGGGCAGCCCAACCGTGGGGAAGGGCGCTTCGGCCGGACGGGTGACAATGACCCAGTTGCGCGAGATCGCCGAGATCAAGATGAAGGACATGAACGCCAACGACATCGACGGCGCGGTTCGCATGCTGACCGGCTCCGCCCGCTCGATGGGCCTCACCGTGACGGAGGGCTGATCAGTGGCAAGGAACAAGCGTCTCGCCGCCGCGCGGAAGGCGGTTGACAGCACCAAGGCCTATCCGCTGGCTGATGCAATCAAGCTGGTGAAGTCTATTTCCAGGGCAAAGTTCGACGAAACCGTTGAGATGTCGCTAAATCTCGGCATCGACCCGCGTCATGCCGACCAGATGGTGCGCGGCTTGACCAGCCTGCCGAACGGCACCGGCAAGACCGTTCGCATCGGCGTCTTCGCCCGTGGCGCCAAGGCCGACGAAGCCAGCGCCGCCGGCGCCGATGTGGTGGGCGCCGAGGACTTGATGGAAAAGGTGCAAGCCGGGGAGATCGAGTTCGACCGCTGCATCGCGACGCCCGACATGATGGGCATCGTCGGCCGCCTGGGAAAGATCCTCGGCCCGCGCGGCCTGATGCCGAACCCGCGGCTCGGCACCGTCACGATGGATGTCAAGGGCGCGGTGTCCGCCGCCAAGGCTGGCCAGGTGGAATACCGCGCCGAGAAAGCCGGCATTGTCCACGCCGGCATCGGCAAGGTTTCCTTTGACGAGGACAAGCTGCTGGAGAACGCGCGCGCGCTCGCCGACGCCATTGTCCGAGCCAAGCCAACGGGGGCGAAGGGCACTTACCTACAGAAGGTGTCGGTCAGCTCGACCATGGGACCCGGGGTTCGGGTTGATGTCAGCTCACTGACTGCCTGAACAGATACGCCGGCCTTTTCGGGCTGGTGGGCAGGGAGGCGATGGCCTTCCCGAACCTGTCCAAGACCGCACGTTTCTTTGTTTCAGCTTGCTGAACAAGATTTAATGGATTTCATGGTCCGCGCGCGGAAGATGGGGAAGCCAGAAAACCATGGGGCAATGCCTTGCGGGTCTTTGGTGGTTCCAGGACAGGCGAACCGGATTGTTCGGGCTTCGGCCAGGAACGGTCTTTGGGCAACCTGACCTGCCGTTCCGCATTCGCGGGCCGGTGGGTCGAACGGAGACGAAACGTGGACCGTACGGAGAAGCGCGAATTCGTCGCCGGGCTTAATCAGGCGCTGGCCGCCACCTCGATGATCGTCGTCACCCGCAATGCGGGCTTGACGGTCGCCGAGGTGACCGACCTGCGGCGCAAGATGCGAGCCTCGGGGTCGATTTACAGGGTCGCGAAGAACCGGCTGACCAACCTCGCTCTGGCAGGTACCCCATTCGTCGGCATCGAGCCAATGCTGAAGGGTCCGACCGCGCTCGCGTGGTCGCAGGATCCGGTGGCAGTGGCCAAGGCGGCCGTCGAGTTCGCCAGGACCAACGAGAAGTTCGTGCTGATCGGCGGCGCGCTCGGCGCCCAGACGCTGAATGCGGATGGGGTCAAGGCGCTTGCTGAATTGCCGAGCCTGGATGTGCTGCGCGCAAGGCTGGTGGGGATGATCGCGACCCCCGCCACGCGGATCGCCGGCATCCTTCAGGCTCCGGCCGGACAACTCGCCCGGGTCTTCGGCGCCTATGCCAAGCGGGATGAGGTGGAAGCCGAAGCTGCCTGAGCATCCCCTATGCGCTGAGGGCATGGCCCTTGGCTGGCCAGGGGATTGCATGGAACCAACCAAAGTATAGATAAGGTAGAATACACACATGGCTGATTTACAGAAGCTGGTCGATGAGCTTTCGACCTTGACCGTTCTCGAGGCTGCGGAACTATCGAAGCTGCTTGAGGACAAGTGGGGCGTGTCCGCTGCGGCGCCCGTCGCCGCCGCTGCCGCTCCTGTCGCCGCCGCCGCCGCCGCGCCGGTTGAGGAACAGACGGAGTTCACGGTCATCCTTGCCGCCGCCGGCGACAAGAAGATCAACGTCATCAAGGAAGTTCGCACCATCACGGGCCTTGGCCTGAAGGAAGCCAAGGATCTGGTGGAAGCCGCGCCGAAACCTGTCAAGGAAGGCGTTGGCAAGGACGAAGTGGCGAAGATCAGGAAGATGCTGGAAGACGCCGGCGCGAAGGTGGAGGTGCAGTAACGCCTCCTCCTCTAATCGGGTTCGGATCAGGACGTCTCCGCCGAGACATCCTGGCCTTCATGTTTGGGGCGGGTGGAAATCAGTCGATTTCCGCCCTTTCTCCTGTTTCGGCGGGTAGATTCCTTCGTGCTTCATGCACGAGTGAGCAAGTTAACGGCAAAGTGGGGCATCGATGAACGCGATCACAGGATCCTTTACGGCGCGCAAGCGCATCCGCAAGAGCTTTGGCCGGATTCCCGAAGTGGCGCCAATGCCCAACCTGATCGATGTGCAGCGTGCCAGCTACGAGACGTTCCTGCAAATGGTTGTCCGGCCTGACAGCCGCACCCAGTCCGGCCTGCAAGAAGTTTTCAAGTCCGTGTTCCCGATTGACGACTTCGCCGGCCGTGGCCGGCTTGAATTCGTTTATTACGAGCTTGAGGAACCCAAGTACGACGTCGAGGAATGCATCCAGCGCGGCCTGACCTTTGCCGCCCCGCTCAAGGTCATCCTGCGCCTCATCGTTTGGGACGTTGACGAGGACACCGGCGCGCGCTCGATCCGCGACATCAAGGAACAGCCCGTCTACATGGGCGACATGCCGCTGATGACCGACAACGGCACGTTCATCATCAACGGCACGGAGCGCGTCATCGTGTCGCAGATGCACCGCTCTCCCGGCGTGTTCTTCGACCATGACAAGGGCAAGACGCATTCTTCCGGCAAGTACCTGTTCGCCGCGCGGGTGATCCCGTATCGCGGCTCATGGCTGGATTTCGAATTCGACAGCAAGGATCTCGTCTACGTTCGCATTGACCGCAAGCGCAAGCTGCCGGTTACCACGCTGCTGTATGCATTGGAAAGCCGGGCCACCGAACAGCTGCGCGCCGAGCGGGCTGTCAAGGGCGAAACGCTGGACATTTCCGAGATACGCGGCATGGATCAGGAGGAAATCCTCAGCCACTTCTATGGCAAGGTCGTCTTCGACCGCACGCCGAAAGGCTGGGCGCGCCCGTTCGATCCTGAGGCCTTCCGCGGCATGAAGCTGCTGGAGCCGCTGGTCGACGCCTCAACCGGCGAGGTGGTGGCCGAAGCCGACGCCAAGCTGACCGCCCGCCAGGTGCGCCGCATCGCCGAATCCACCAAGGAAGTCCTGGTTGGCCGCACCGACCTGCTCGGCCGCTTCATGGCGGAGGACCTGGTCAACCCGGAAACCGGCGAAATCTATGCCGAGGCCGGCGAGGAACTCGCCGAAGCCCGTCTCACCGCATTGGAGGAAGCCGGCATCACCAGCCTGCCCACCTTGGCGGTGGACCAGTCGAACGGCCCGTGGATTCGCAACACGCTGGCGGTGGACAAGAACACCAACCGCGACGACGCGCTGATCGACAT
>CAXTXZ010000040.1:0-12045 GCA_964248015.1 uncultured Rhodopila sp.
CACTAGGAACGTGCTTGCCTTGCCGCTGGCGGCGGCGGCCCGCATATCCCTGAGGGCCAGCACGAACCCCCGCAGACGAAGCGAGCGATTGCCAGGACTTCTCGGTGCCGATGACATCCCACTGAGCCGAAAGCGCCTACTCGCCCTGCTCATCAAGCCGCTTCATCCTGCTGAAGCTGCTTTATCCGCGGCGCGGCATGCTTCCTTTGGAAGGTTCGCCTGATGTCGTCAACCAATCATTCCGCCCCGCTGGATCGGTTCCTTTGCATCCTGGGCCGGCCTGCCGGGGCGGCTGGCCAGGACAGTCCTGACCAGTGGCTTGTTCGCGGCACAGGCAGGCAATCCAGGACTGCATCAGGTTCGGAGGGTTGTCTTGCCAGGAATGCTCATGCTGGCGTGGCGCGTCACGGCTCCGGGAGGGCAGGCCGATGAATATCGCGCTATGGCGGAGCGGCAGCGACCGCACGGGACCGCCACGGATCGGCCCTCCGAAAGCCACTCCCCCGGTACGCCGGGAAATCGCCGGGCTTGTCGCCGTCGCGCTGCGGCTCATCGACCAACATGGCTCGGTGGTGATCTATTTCACGGCGGTTGGGCACGGTGAAGGCACCAGCACCATAGCTCGCGATCTGGCAGTGACGGCGGCGCGCTCGCCATGGTGCAAGGTGGCGTTGATCGATGCAGGCGTGGGGGGAGGCGGATCGCGGCCACCCAGCGCTCAGCGTGGCCTGCTTGACGCAACAGCCAATGGCGATGACCTGCCTTTTTCCCGGTCGTGGCACGGCGACGCCTCGCTGATGGAGGGCGCGCTCATCGGCGCCGGCAATCCTCTGCCATCGGTTGAGGCGGTGCGCGCCTTGTTCGAGCGGCTGCGCTTGGAATTCAGGCTGATTGTCGTCGACGCTCCGCCAATCTCGTCGGCGCGCCAAGCAGCGGCCTTCAGCGCAGCCGCGAACTGCGTCGTTCTGGTGATCGAGGCCGAGCGCACGCGCACCACGGACATCGAGTGCGCCCGCGCAACGTTGGAGCAGCTTGGGGCGCGTGTCCTGGGCGTGGTGCTGAACAAACGCCGGAGTTGGATCCCAGGCCGGTTGAGCCGCTTGATCTGGGGAGCAGCGCCATGAGCGCCGACGAGGCTGGCAGCCGAATCCTGCGCTTCGACGCCATGGAAACTATCCGGGGGCTGCCGCCGTCGAAGGCGGACATGACGACCTTTCGTGACGTCGTGATGCTCGCGTTCAAACATCGAGTGCGCTTCATCGTCGCGTTGCTGGGTCCGCCGGCGATCGCCGCCTTGCTTATCTTCGTGCTTCCCGCGGTTTACCGGGCGCGGACCAGTCTCGTTGTCGGAACCGGCCCTGAATACCTGGCGCAGGGTGAAGGCAATTCCATCGTGACGGCGCCGACGACGACCAAGCAGGAGTTCATCAACACCGAAATCGAGCTGTTGACAAACCCAGCGGTGGCCGAGAAGACCATCGCGCATGTCGGGCTTGCCAATCTTTATCCCGACCTTCTGTCCTCTCAGCTTGGTCCGCAACTCGCCAGGGACACCGCCCTGCGGAAATTCGAGACCGCCCTGAAGGTCATGCCCGTCAAGCTTTCAAACGTGATTCGTGTGTCCTTCGATCACGGCAACCCGCAAACAGCGGCGCGGGTGCTGGACCAGTTCATCGTCAACTATCAGGAGCTGCACGCCAAGGTTTTCACCGGACACCGCGCCGCGGGTTACGAGGAGCGGATCACGGACGACATGAAAGACTTGGAGAAGCTTGAGCGCACGCGCGCGGAAACAAAAGCCGCCTTTGGGGTCTACGATCTTGCACAGCAGCGCTCGGTGTTGATCCAGCAGCGTGCCGAGGCGGAAAAACAGCTTCGTCAGACAACGGATCGCGCGGATGCTCTCGCGGCCCGGCTGGCCTTCCTGGCGCAGACCCGCCCCAACATCGCCACCAATCTGGTTTCCAGTCAAACCGAGACCAATCCGGCATCCGTTCATGCGGCGGACACCTTATTCGACCTGCGTCAGAAGACGGCCGCCCTGGAGTCGTCCTATGACCCGAGCAATCCCATCATCAAGCGGCTGCGGCAGCAGACCGAGGTCGCGCAAAAGCAACTTGCGGCACTGCCGGCGACAACAACGAGGATCTCGCTGATCCCTTCGCCGGTCACGACGGCGATTGACCAGGATCTCGTGACGTCGCAATCTGAACTGGCGCCGTTGAAGGATCAGGAACTGCGCGACCGCATCCTGCTCGGTTCGATCAGTGAGAGCCTGCAGCATCTTGAGCAGGCCGACATACAGTTGCGCAACCTCGACACGCGGATCGCGGACCAGAACGAAAACCTGCGGGTCATTCGTCAGCTTTACGACAAGGCCAAAGTCGAGGATGACGTTTATCGCAACAAGGTGACAGCCGTCGTCCAGACGTCAGCCGCCAGCATCCCGGACCGGCCGGTCGCGCCGAACAAACTGGTGTTCATGATCGTCGGCGCTCTCGCTGGCTTGGCGGCAGCGTCCGGCGTGCTGATTTTGGCAATCATCACCAACCGGACCTTTCTTGACGAAAACGCGGTCGAGCGTGTGCTCGGCCTGCCGGTGCTGGGATCGATGTCGATAAGGCCCAACGATCGACAATGGCTGATGTGACGTGAGGACAGGGAACCGCAACCTGCGCTCTCCTGATCAGAAACGCGACACAGCAAGGGCGACGTACAAATTCCTCACCTCGGCGAAACGGCCGGTTATCAATCGGTGTCCTGCAATCGCCGGTAGCCGCCGGTTAACCAGCTCGGCGCTGAAAGTCCCCGCAGGGATGTCAACCATCACGCTGACATCGTGAAATTCAAGGAACGTCCGCATCACCGGCCAGCACAGTTTGTAAACAGCTTCCTTGATGACAAAAAGCAGCTTGCCACGTTGCAAATTGGCAGCCTGTGACGGATCGGAGCCCAGGATCAATTCATCGGGCCTGCAAACGAGTTCCACCATGGCCGCGTCCTGCAGCGGCTCGTTCTCTTCCAGATCAATCCCGATTCCGCGTACTGGGGGACTAAAAGCCACGACCGCGGCAACCACTTTGTTGGTGTGGCTGATCGAGCCCACGCAGCCCGCCGGCCAAAGCGGTTCCCCTGCCGTCCCGGTGCCAATCGCGACGGCTGGGCCCCCGATTTGCCTCAGGGCCTGGTGGGCACAGGCACGACCGCCGCGAAAAGCTGCCTTGCGTTGGGTATTGGCCCCGCCACGGGCTGACACCTCTTCCGGGAAGAGAGCAGCGGATTGGAACGTTTCCAAAGCGCCGGCTTCAACGCCGAAACTTCCAGGCAAATGGTCTTCCGTCATCGCTCGCAGAACACGTTTCAGGCCAACGCCGTCTGGTGAAATTTTCATCACTGTTGTTTCTGATAGAGCGTCACAACCGGATAGTCAGCGCCGCGCTCCGCTGCCCTGCCTCAATGGGACAGGCGGCCTTTGACCAAGGTTCTGCTGGCGATTGAGCACGTGCTCGACAACCTTGGCTTTTCAACGCTCTTGAACTGTCACACATTCCAGTCGCGATCATGTCGCCAGAGGCCTGTGCGGTATGTCAAGTCATTGTGGCGGTTGCTGCCGGGCGATCGCTTGTGGAATTTTTGCTTGAAGAAGCTGGGTTGCGGCTTGAGGACGGACGGTTTCCCAGGATGGTCTTTCGTTTCGAGGCCGCCCAATAGGAGTTTACCGCCTGCCTTGCCGAGGGCACTGGCGCGCGAACGCCAGACTACGCCTGCTTGACGCCGTTGGCGGCGGCATGAATTTCACCGTGG
This sequence comes from uncultured Rhodopila sp., assembly GCA_964248015.1. Lineage (GTDB taxonomy): Bacteria > Pseudomonadota > Alphaproteobacteria > Acetobacterales > Acetobacteraceae > Rhodopila. Next base: position 3,805 of record CAXTXZ010000040.1, read on the forward strand.
CAGTCAGGGCGCCTCTTTGGTCGGCTTATGCCATCCCCGCGCGACCACCCGACTGCCACACGTTGCGCGACCACCCGGCAGAGGACCCACTTAACGGAGGCGAAACGCTGCAGCGAACAAGCCGACCACCTCTTTGGGCCAGTTGGGACCACATGGATTGTTCCATGGCGTAACCCCTTGCTGGCGCAGTCAGGCGCGGGTGACACGTTGCTTTTGACGCAAGAATTATGCTGTGCGGGCGATGCTTCGCGTGCCGCGCCGTGCGGGACCGGGCTGCGCGTCCGCCGCCCAGGATTGTTCCAGCAGCACCCGGGTCGTCAGTTCAAGGTGCTGCGTCATGAGAGCCTTGGCATGCTCAAGATCGCGGGCGAGGACAGCTTCCATGATGTCCTGGTGCTCACGGTTCAGGTCACGCGCAATTTGCGCGAGCGGGACCGAGAGGCGCCGGTAGCGCTCGCTCTGGGCGTAGAGCGTCTCACGAATACGCAACAGCCAGGGGCTGTCGCACGCGCTGACCAAAGCCTGGTGAAAGGCGGCATGGATCGAGGACCATGCCTCGTTCATGCGTTGCGGGTCCTTTGATTCACGCTCCGGAGTGCGGGACAGGCGGTGAAACACCCCAACAAGCTGCGACTCCCAATCGACATCGCCGATGGCGATGGCGCGCTCAAGGCACAGCCCCTCGATGTGGGCGCGCACCTCCGTGAGATCGCGCAATTCCTCAGCCGAGATCGGCGCAACCCGAAAGCCGCGCTGCGGTTCGGCGACGACCAGTTCCTCCGACGTCAGCCGAGCAAGCGCTTCCCGCACGGCGCTAAGGCTGACGGAAAGGGTTTGGCACAGCTCGCCGGTTTTCAGCCGCGCTCCCGGCCGCAGCCGGCAGGCCAGAAGATCGGCGCGAAGACGATCATAGACGTTCTGGGTGAGACTGGAACTGGCGGGGATGGCGCGGATCATGGCTTTTAATTAAAGATGATTCAGACAAAAGAATATAGTTTTGAAGATAATAGATTTTCCATTGACTCATCAATTAACCTTGGACATGTAATCATCAAATCGGCTGCGACAGACGGCGCAAGGAAGACTTGAAGGGAGGGCGCGCATGCGAGGCGTTCACCCTGGAGGTTGGCGACATCATCGTCACCGGGACCCCTTCAGGCGTCGGGCTCGCGCTCAAGCCGCCGCTTTGGATGAAGTCCGGCGATGTTTGTGAGGTGGAGCTGGAGGGCTTGGGATACTGAGCAATCCAATCGTTGACCAGCATGGCTAAGACGCAGCCAAATCAAATTGTCCGGTGTCTTGGGCAAAAGCGCCATGAACCGGTTCAGGGAGGAAGGGCGATGACTCAAATCAGGGGGTTTGTTCCGCCAACTCGGAGACATGACGCGGTTGGCGTCCACTCCATGGACTGTTTCAACATGGCCGTGCCCGATCTCAAGCAGGCCGGGCGGTTCTACGGCAAATTCGGTCTGGACGTGCGCGAGGAGCAGGACAGCCTCGGCCTCTACACCTTCGGCCATCCGCATCGGTGGGGACGGCTCGTCGAAGGGCCAAGGAAGGCGCTTGGCCATCTCTCGTTCGGGATCTTCGAGGACGATGTCCAGCGGTTCCGCGACCGCTTGCGGCAGGCTGGCATCGAACGGCTCGATCCGCCACTCGGCTTCGAAAGCAACGGCATCTGGTTCAAGGACTGCAACGGCCTGCTGATCGAACTGCGGGTCGCGGAGAAGTCCTCGCCAAATGCCAAATCCCCTGTCGAGCACCTGGTTGTCGGGCCGGGCCAGCGCGGGGCTCCGGTCCGGGGCACGGTGGCTGACGTGCGTCCCCGGCGCCTGGCCCACATCCTGGTCTTCGTGCGCGACGTTCCGGAGTCGATCAAGTTTTACGGCCATGTGGTTGGGATGCGGCTGTCCGACGAGTCCGGCGGCGTCGTCGCCTTCATGCACGGCGTGCATGGCAGCGACCACCATATGGTCGCGTTCGCCAAGTCGGACGCGCCGGGCCTGCATCACTGCAGTTGGGATGTGCCGTCAATCCAGGACATCGGCCTTGGCGCGATGCACATGGCCGACAGCGGCTACTCCAAGGGCTGGGGCCTTGGGCGGCACGTGCTCGGCTCCAACTACTTCCATTACGTGCGCGACCCCTGGGGCAGCTATGCGGAGTACTCCGCCGACATTGACTACATCCCGGTCGAGATGGACTGGGAAGGCGAGTCGCATCCCATTGAGAACAGCTTCTACCTTTGGGGCCCGGAGCCGCCGGAAGACTTCGCCTTCAATCACGAGGCGTCGTCCGAACCCAAGCTTCCCGGCGGCGTCATGAACTGACTTCGCCCTTCGCGCGTGCGGTTGACCGGGTTGCGTGCCGCTTCCCGTCGCCCCGCCGGCACAAGGAACAGCAGCAAGGACGCGCACGGCAACCGTGCGCCGAAGTGGAACAGACCTGCAATGACCGACACCATTCCCGATGTCCTGATCCTGGGCTATGGCCCGGTTGGCAAGACCCTCGCGACCATGCTCGGCCGGTTTGGCCGCTCGGTCGCGGTCTATGAGCGCTGGCCGGAAATCTATCCGCTGCCGCGGGCGGTCTGCATCGATCACGAGCTTTACCGCGTCCTCTCCGCCATCGGATTTGCCGAGGATCTGAGGCAGGTCGCGCGTCCAGCGCCGCGCTACCAGTGGTTCAACGCCGAGTGGGACGAACTGCTGTGCATCGACTGGACCGCCGAGGCCGTCTCCGGAGGCTCCGAGGTCAACTTCGTCCACCAGCCCAGCCTTGAAGCGGCGATGGACCGTGTCGCGCGGTCGCAGCAGACGGTGGACCTCAATCTCGGCTGGGAGGGCATAAGCGTCGAGGAGCACGCCGACCACGTCGCGCTGACCCTGAAGCACATGAAAACCGGCGAAACACGCGTCGCGCGCGGCCGTTACCTGGTCGGCGCGGACGGCGCGAACAGCATGGTGCGCCAGGCTGCCGGCATCAGCCGTGAGGACAGGCACTTCGAGGCCGATTGGCTGGTCGTCGACATGGAGCTGAACCCGGGGGTGACGCTCGACATCCCTGCTTGCGGGCAATACTGCAATCCGGAGCGCCCGACCACGATCGTCCCCGGCGGCATCCACGAGGGCCGCGTCTGCCGGCGCTGGGAGTTCATGCGCCTGCCGCATGAGAGCCGGACTGACCTGGAGAGCACGGATTTCGTTTGGTCGCTGCTGAACAGATGGGTGCGCGCGGACCAGGCGACGCTCATCCGGCACGCCGTCTACACGTTCCGCGGCTTGATCGCGGACGAGTGGCGCCGGGGCCGCCTGCTGCTCGTCGGGGACGCGGCCCACCTCATGCCGCCCTTCATGGGACAGGGCATGTGCGCGGGCCTGCGCGATGATTGGAACCTCGCCTGGAAGTTGAACATGGTGCTGGAGGGCAAGGTCGGCCCCGCTTTCCTCGACACATACAAATCCGAGCGCCGGCCGCATGTCAGCCAGGTCGTGGACATGTCCATCCATCTCGGCAAGATCATCTGCGTGCCGGACCCTGCTGATGCGGCCGAGCGGGATCGCGCCTTTTTCGAGGGCACGGCGCCGCCGCCGCCACCCTTCCCGCATTTGACCGACGGCCTGCTGCACCATGGGGCGGACGACAAGCCCCTCCTTCCGGCAGGCTTGCTGGGACCGCATGGAACGATCTCGTACCACGGCCGCGACGGCCGCTGGGATGACATCATGGGGTTGGGCTTCGCCGTGATCTGCATTGACGCGGAGCCTCGGCAAGCCTTGCGCGAGGACCAGCTTCAAGCTCTCGACCGGCTCGGCGCCAAGATCGTCCGCGTCCGGCCGATCCGCGGGCTCGATCCGGATGCCGCTGCCGACCTCGATGCGAAATACCTGCCGTTCATGCTCGCGAATGGCGTCCGCGCGATGATAACCCGGCCTGATTTCTACGTCTTTGGCGGCGTCAAGAGGCGCAAGGACCTGCCCGCTCTCGTTGATTCCCTGCTGGGCAGCCTGCGTTCGCAAGGCTGGGGGGTTGTCTCTGAGAACGTCGCCCATGATCATGCGCTCGGTTAGCGACAATGCGGCATGCGCCATCAGCAATACGTTTGCTCGGCCAACCGGCTGGCGAGATCATGATCGCGACGTTTCTCGCAATGCCGGCGATGATTGGATCAAACAAACTGGACATCCGACCGCCACTGGCTTGCACGGCGCCGCGCTCCGGTCTCATTCAGGAGGGCCAGCGCTGTTGAACCTCGCCGAGTTCCACGCCGCGGGGATGCATTCGGGTTCTGCCGCCGTCTGGGCGCGCGGCTCCCTGGCGACGGCTCAGTGCGCCGCGTCGATAGCCGGACAACTTGCCCGACCCGTGCATGATCCGCGGCCACGCCACATTCTGCCGCGAATAATCGGAGCGTGCCATTGCCCTCTGTCTTTTCGGTGTCCCGGCGCGCCGCCTTGCGTGGCCTGCTCAGCGCGACCGCCTTCTCCCGTGCCGGCGCCCGGGCGCAACCGGTGAACGGACCCATGCTCCAGCCGCGCATTGACGTGCATGCGCATTACCTGCCGGCCGGCTACCGGCGCACGGCCGAGGCCGCCGGCCACGAGCATCCGGACGGCATGCCCGGCCTGCCGCGCTGGGACACCGGTTCGGCGCTCGCCATGATGGACGGGCTGAATATCCGCGCCGCCATGCTTTCGATCTCGTCGCCGGGCGTGCACTTCGGTGATGACGCCGCCGCCCGCACGCTTGCGCGGGAGGTGAACGAGGAGGGCGCGAAGGCTGTCTCCGACCACCCTGGCCGCTTCGGCCTGTTCGCCGCCCTGCCGCTGCCCGACATCAACGGCGCCTTGGCCGAGGTGGCCTACGCCCTCGACACGCTTGGCGCCGATGGCGTCGCGGTGGAGACGAACCATCATAGGATGTACATGGGCGACCGTCGGCTCGACCCGCTGTTTGCCGAGTTGAACCGGCGGCGCGCGGTGGTGTTCATGCACCCGACCTCGCCTGCTTGCCCAGGCTGCCAAGCCCTGTCGCTGGGCTATCCTCGGCCAATGATCGAATTCATGTTCGAGACCACCCGCGCGGTGGCGAACCTGCTGCTCACCGGCACGCTTGACCGCTTCCCGGATATCCGGCTGATCGTGCCCCATGCCGGCGCGGCGGTGCCGGTGCTGGCTGACCGCATCGCCGGCCTTTCGCCCGCCTTGAACCTGCCCGACCCGGTTGAGCCCAACCGCTTCTTCGCGACCCTGCGCCGCCTCTATTACGACCTGGCAGGCTACCCTCTGCCGCGCCTCGCGCCAGCGCTGCTGCAGATCGCCGATCCGGGCCGCATCTTCCATGGCAGCGACTGGCCGTTCACACCCTTGCCCATCGTGACCCGGCTCGCGGGCGAGATCGACAACACGGCCCTGTTCGACGCCGCCATGCGGCGCGGCGTGTTGCACGACAACGCGCTCACCTTGTTTCCACGCCTTCGCGGATAGGCTTGTTACGACCGAGGGCCATGCTGACCTGGTCCTTGGTCCCGGTCAGTCATCAATCGGGTGTCTGAGTGGCCATGTCATTACCGCCCCACGGTGCACTCGATCTGGCCGTGTGGTTCGTCCGTCGCCACGAACACCTGATTGTTGTTGTCCAGGCCGAATGGAGCAAGGTTGAGCGGCAGGTAGTGCTTGTTCGGGCAAGCCATGCTGATGTCGGATAGCTGTGGCACCGCCTCAAGAGCCGCCGTGCCCATCCGGTAGAGACTGTCCTGCATGCTGCTGCTGTAGGTCGTCGCGAAGACATCCATCAAGGTGGCCAGGATCTTTGCGTTGGCGGCATCATAGTCCGCTGGCGCCGCGTTCCAGCGCCAGGACGCATCCATGGCGGTCGCCAGCAGCCGATCATGCGTCTCAGGGATCGTGGTGTATTGATCCTTGATGTAGTTCTCCCAGCCCGACTGCGTGCACTTCATGAAGGTGAAGGCGGACAGGCCAGACTCCGTCGCCATGCTGTCTCGTGTCGCCGCCACCTTCGCAAACGGTTTGCCATTGTTGTCGAGCAGGAAGCTGTGCGGGTGCGGCGACCCTTTCACGGTCAGGCGTGACCATTTGGTTTCGTGCCCGGTGACGGTCGCGCTGTCTACGTTCGGATAGGACTCAAGCAGCCGCTTGGCGACGGCGGCGCAGAACAACTCGGTTCCCAAAGCCAGGTTTTCCCGCGCCACCACGTTGATCACGTTCTTGACGGTGTCGGTCGACACGGAGGTCGCATTGTCGGCGTGCGTGAAGGCGCCATCGAAATTGCCGGTCAGCATCGCGCGCACAGTGAGTTCGCGCACTTCGTGCCGGTCGCCGTTGCGACCGATCCGCATGACACGGACATGATCCTTGCCGTAGGTCTTGTGCAGAAGCGCCATGTCTCTTGCTCCGTTCAGGGGTTGCTAGACGTGCTCGGCCGTCATGGCCGTTGCCGCGGCCTCATTGCGGGCTGCCTCGGCCGTGCCAATGCCGTTGAAGAACACGTTGAGAATGACGGAAACAACCGCCGAAAGAAGAATCCCGGACTCTAGCAGCGGCTGCATCTCATGCGGCAGATTATGGAAGAAGGCCGGCGCGACCAGCGGGATCATCCCGAACCCGACCGACACGGCGATGATGAACAGGTTGTTGGGGTTGGACTTGAAGTTCACCCCGGTCAGGATGCGCGCGCCGGTTGCGGCGACCATGCCGAACATCACCAGGCCCGCGCCGCCGAGGACAACCTGCGGCACGGCCTCCACGAGCGCCGCCATCTTCGGCAGCAAGCCCAATACAAGCATCATGACGCCGCCCGTCACGGTGCTCCAGCGCGAGCGAACGCCGGTGACGCCGCCCAAGCCGACATTCTGCGAAAACGAGGTGTAAGGAAAGGTGTTGAAGATGCCGCCCAGGATGGTGCCGACGCCGTCGGCCCGAAGGCCCCGTGTCAGCGCGGCCTGGTCAATCGGCTTGCCGGTGATCTCACTGAGCGCCAGGAACATGCCAAGGGATTCGATCATCACCACCACCATGACAATGCACATCGTGATGATCGGGACTGGATGGAACACGGGCATGCCAAAGTGAAACGGCAGCACGATGTCAAACCATCGCGCCGTCGCCACCTTCTCGAAATGCATCACGCCGATCAGGGCCGCGACCACGGCGCCGGCGATGATGCCCAGCAGCACCGCGACATTGGCCACGAAGCCCTGTCCCCACTTGATCAAGAAAAGGATCACGATCAAAACGAAAAGCGCGATGCCGAGCCCGGTGAGCTGGCCGAAGCCTGGGTTTGGAATGGCGGCTGGCGTGCCGTCGATGACCTTGGTGAACGTTTGCAAGCCGCCGCCCGCCCAGTTTATGCCCACCCGCATGAGCGAAATGCCGATCACCAGAATGATCGTGCCCGTTACGACCGGCGGGAACATTGGCAAAAGCCGGCTGACGAACGGAGCGACAACAACTCCGAAGATGCCTGCGCCGATCACGGCGCCATAAATGCCAAGCAGGCCAATCTCCGGCGAGGCCGCCATGGAAAGCATGGGGCCGACGGATGCGAACGTGACGCCCATCATGACGGGCAGGCGGATGCCGACACCTGGAAAGCCCAAGCTCTGCACAATGGTGGCAAGGCCGCAGGCAAAAAGATCGGCGCTGATGAGGAAGGCAACCTGTTCGGGGGGCAAGTTGACGGCACGCCCGATGATCAGGGGAACCGCCACCGCGCCCGCATACATGACAAGGACATGCTGGATAGCCAGCGGAATGAGTTTCGCGACCGGCAGGCGTTCGTCCACGGGATGAACAACATCAGGCATCGCAGTCTGTTCCTTCTCCCATTGCCGCCGCGACCGTTGGCGCACGGCCACCCATTGCGGCCGAACGCGATCTCGACGTCCCCAAGCCTGGCGCTGACAGGCAAATTTCGGGCCATATTTTCACACTTTGCATGAGGATCGAGAAACGGGCCGTTGCCATGGTCCACGCCGCTGTCAGTTGACCAATGAACACGGCCGGCGCCTTTAACAAGCGGCCTGTGGCTTGGCGGACGCAAGACAGTCACACGTTGCCATAGCTGCGTGATGACCGCCGACGATGACCGTTGCGTCGGCGCCACTTGCCAACCGTGATGGGATCAACGCCAAGGCTGGCAGCAACCTTCTTGTTCTGCCGCCCCTCGGCGCAGGCCAGCACAATGCGCGCCCGAAGAGCCGGCGCCTGGGCCGTCTTGCGA
>CAXTXZ010000040.1:12055-13547 GCA_964248015.1 uncultured Rhodopila sp.
ACCGGCGCCAGTTGCCGTCCTGCCGTGCTTGACCTCGCGCCGTTCCATACAGGAACCTCACAACACGATAACCAGTCCTGGCAATTACGAGCTTCTGACCCAGGCGATCAGGCCGGTTTCATGACCGAGACGTGGGCGGCGACCACCTTCCAGCCCACATCCGGAAAGCGCACCCAGGTCTGGCTCTGCCGCCCAATCCCGTCCTGGCCGCGCGGCTTGTATTCCAAGTTCACCGTCGCGAGGTTCGCGCCGAGGGTCAGGATCTCAAGCCGGATGCGTTCCTGCTTGGAGCCACCGGGCACCGGGACGGCCGCCACACGGGAGGCATGGATGGCATCAAAGCCATAGCCGTTGTCGCGCAGGGAGTAGCGGATCGTGTGCGGGCTGTCCCAGAACGTGGCGTCGAGCACGGCCACGTCCTTGTCGGTCAGCGCCTGCTCGTAGCGTTCGAACAGGGCAGCCACTTCGGCGACGATCCCGGGGCGGTTCAGTTCCAACTCAGTTCTCCAGGGCCAGGGCGACGCGCAGCAGGCCAAGATCGCTGCCGCACGCGCCAATGATCGACAAACCCACCGGCGCGCCGCCTACGGTCGCGCCGGGCAGGTTCACCTGCGGCACGCCCGTCAAGCCGCCATGGCTGGTGAGGCAACTAATGCGTTCGCGGAGCGGGCCGAGCGCGGCGAGCGGCAGGCCCTTGAGCGGCGCGGGGAAGGGCGTGGTCGGCAGGCACAGGATCGTGCCGGGCGGCAGCAGATGGCGCAGGTGCGCCCGCGCCTCGATCCGCATCAGCGTCGCGGCGGTCCGCTCCGCCTCCGTCAGCATCGAGCCTTGCACCAGGCCGCGCGCCACGCTGAACGCCAGGCGGGGGTTGCAGGCGTCCAGCCATGGCTCGAACGTCTTCCAGGACTCGCTGCTTTGCAGGACGCGCTGCGCCCGCTGCCAGACCGACAGGCCCTGCGGCGCCAGCGTCGCGTCCTGCCGGCGACCGATCAGGGAGGCCAACCGCTCCACCATCGGCGTCAGCGCCTCGGATACCTGCTCGTCAGCGAAACCGAACGCATCCGTGGCCACCAGCAGCTTCGTCGGCAGGGCGACCGGGACGGCCGCGCCGCACAGCACCGCGCCGACGCGGGCGAAGATCGCCGGGTCGCGGGCGAACCAGCCGCAAGTGTCGGCGCTCGGCGCCTGCATGGTGATGCCGGCGAAGTCGATCCGTCCGTGCGTCGGGCGGATGCCATACAGGCCGCAGAAGCTGGCTGGCACGCGCACCGAGCCGCCGCTGTCGGTGCCTAACGCGAAGTCGCAGTCCCCCGCCGCGACGGCGGAGGCCGAACCGCTGGAGGAGCCTCCTGGCACGCGGTTGGGGGAGGCCGGATTCAGCGGCGTTCCGTCATGGGCGTTCTCGCCCAGGATGCCGAGGGAAACCTCATCCGTGATGGTCTTGCCGATCACGGACGCTCCGGCTTCCAGCAGGGCCTGCACGACCCAGGCG